>JAUWNF010000081.1 GCA_030612785.1 Phycisphaerales bacterium | reverse complement strand
GGCCCCGATGCCGCAGCAACCCAGGTCCAGACCCGTGGTTTGCAGGTACAGTCGGCCGCCCAACATGCCGGCACTGAGACCGGCGTAACGGTATCCGCGGTCGCCGTCCGGGACTCCCAGGCGCTCGAGGTCCAGCGTCATAACCAGGATCGCGTGGGCATTGCCCACCGCGTCCTGCGATAGTGACGCCCGATAGGCCGCTCTGCGATGGTTCCCCTTGCGCAGCTCAGTCAGCGCATGGTCGTGCCGGCGGTAGTAGTAGACGCCGGGTTCAAGCTCCTCAATTTCGTTAGCGATCACGTAGAGGTTCAGCGCGCGGTTCGCCTCCACGCTGGGATCACAGAGCAACCCGCCGTTATCGCCACCAATGCCAAAGGCGTAGTACAGCACCGACGCGAATTCCTCGAGGGTCATGCCGTAGTCGGCCCAGTTGCGGATCGACCGGCGCCGCGCGATGGTCCCAAAGAGGTCGTCGCTTTCGGGGAAACTGAGAGGAAGATCGATCACCGGGAGGTCGGCGTACGGCTTGTCCTCGGGTTCGGCGGCCGCAAACGGGCGAACCGCAGCACCGGTCAAACCCAGGTTAGTGCTACCGTGCATGAGCAGCAGTAGCGGGCCGCTCCGACCGGTCAGTTCCTTGGGCGCCAAAGCGAACCCAGGTTCACCCGAAGGTTCCCGCGGCAGGTCGGCCACCGCGCCGACCGGGAGAATCAGCAGCGCCCCTTCCTCATTCTCGTCCAGTCCGAGAAACGCGTTGACCTTCGCGTCGTCGAACCGCCCGATGGCGTTGCTCCCGAAGCCCAGGGCGGCGGCGGTCAGCGCGGTCTGCACCACCAGATGGCCGGCGTCCAGACAGCAGTAGCGGTAAGCACGCTCGCGGTACTTCCAGGCGGACCGGTAGAACGCCGAGGTGAACACGAACGTCACCGGAGCGTCGCTTACCAGGTGGCTGCGGGCGACCAGGGCGGCCAACTCCTTGCTTGCGTGCTCACTCGCGCGCAGCCGGTGGAGCTTGTGTTTGTCCACCGCGTAGTGATAAACGCCGGGCGGCAAGCCTTCGACATTGCGGGCGATCACGTAGGTGATGGTGGGGTAGAGTGCCCCGGCTGACGGGGCGGCGCGCAGGTGGTACGTGAGGTTCGGACGGCGGAGCGTCGAGGTAACGCCGTTGGTCATAGCCAACATGGTGGAGACGTCGGCCAGCGTGACGGCGTCCGGGCTGAAGCCGTTGACCGGTCGACGGCCCGCGCTGATGGCCGCCCCGACAGACATCCCCGCGGATTCGGCCCGCTCGGGCAGGTCGATCACTTTCGCATCAGGGTATCGCTTAAAGACGTTGGGCCTGGCCGACCAGTTAGGCACCCGGGAGTCCCTGGCGAGGCTGATGCGGGTGTGCCTGGTCTGCTGGTGATAGTAGTCCGCCAACATGCGCGGTTGGTCCTCCCCTGCTACGGTCACCAACTGGTGTTCGATCGTCGCGGCGGCGGGCAGTTCAAAGGTCGCCGGCGCTTGGAGTTCGGAGCTTTCGGTCACTGCCGTCGCGGTGCCGGGCGACGGCGCGCGGGTGATCTCGATCCGGCGGGCCTGCCCTCGACCGATCCAGTAGAACACGCCGCCGTAAATCACGAGCCCGACGATCCAGGCGGCGGTCCGCAACGCCGGCTGCCAGGTTCGTCCACCTTCCCCCTTCAGCGCGCTCGGGGCACGCTTCCGGAAAAAACCCATCAGCATCCGCCAGTTGAACGCCACGTGAACGATGACCAGCACCAGGGTCACATAGCCCACCAGATAGTGCCAGTCGAAGATCGGCAGTTCCTGGTTCGCGACCCAGAAGATGCCCAGCCCGGCGGTTAGCAGGAAGTAGCCCAACAGCAGCACGGCGAGAACGGTATTAAGCGTTCGCCGCGCCAGCGCCCGCCCGACGACCAAGCGCACCAGCGCCACCCCAGCCAACAATCCCACGGGAACCAAAATCAAGAAGCGAAAGTCCATCGCAGATCGCCTCGCACACCCCAATAGCCCCGCCTCCTCACGCCGACGAGTCGCAGGACGCCATCGACAGATTCAACGCGAGCAAGCGGGCGAGAAGCTGCTGTTCAACTTCGGGATCGGCAACCCCCAGGACAGGGTTAACCTTGCCCCCTCCGTCGCGCTGGGGCTGGAGGGCGTCGGCCCAATCCTCCGGCCAGCCGTAGGCGGCCAGCACCGCCCGGTCCAGTTCGAGATGGGCTAGCTCCAGCCACGTGGGACGGTCATTGTAGAGGTTGGTGAGCGTGCGCCGCTTGAGCTGCGCGGCGGACAGCACCGGCGCTCCGTCCTCGGTTACGGGGTTGAGCCAGCTTTCCCGCAGTCTGTTGAGTTCGGCGGCAGCCGTGGCGATGCGCTCACGCAGGAGATTCGCCCTCTCGGGGTCGTAGTCGTCCGGCGCCCCCCCAAACTCGCTTGTGGCAGGTAGCTCCTTGGCGATCCCACCCGCCAGCGGAGGGAAGGGGAACGTCTCGAAGCACGTCGTCGGCGTGTAGCGGGGCCGGTCCTCAAGTGCCGTCCCTGCGCGCAGAGACCATCGCTCGTGGACACCAGAGTGCAACACGCCGAAGAAGTAGTCATCGTCCCGAGCGAAGGCAATCAACTGGTGGTCCGGCAGCACGTTACACGGGAGCCACACAAACAACCTGAACTTTGTGAGATTCGGCGTAGCTACAAAACGTGCCACTTGCGACAGGGCGTTGCGCATCGCAGGGCGCGGCTCCACGTGGATCCACCAGCGCTTTCTGTAGGACTCGCGCTTGTTCTTGTCGCGTTTCGGCTTCACATGCTCCCGCACGTGCTCGAAGGGGAGTTCATAGAGCGAAGCCTGCTGTAAGGACAGATCGCACCCGAAGTCGATGATCCACATCCCCCGGGCTAGGCGGGTTATGTCCATCCCATTCACCCAGGGGCGAAGCACATCACGATTACTTCGGCCGTCTGGGTTTGGTGATTGAAGCCAGCGGGTTCCCAGATCGTGCGGGATGTCAAACGCTCCTCCTTTGGTGTTGCCCATATAGGCGATGGCAGCGCTACACGCGAGGGGATTTGCGGCAGTAAGATCCTCCGTGGCGGTCAGATCGGGATTGATTCGAGAGACGGGGCAGTCGTCGAGACGGCGAACGCTCTCCGACCCGTCATCGAATCCGATCATGGAGACGTGCACGTTGGCGCCGTCGAGGACCCAGTCGCGGTCGGAGACGGCGAAGAAGATGTCGCCGGTCTGTTTGATGCGTTTGAGGGTCTCGCGATTGGCGCCGCCGCGGATGCCCTGGGTGGCAAGCAGCCCGGCGCGGCGGACGCGCCCGGCCTCGAGGGCGGCGCGGCCCTTCTCGAACCAGTAACAACACAAATCCGACTCGCGGGCGACACGCCCGGACCATACGGCGAACATGGCGTTGACGTAGTCATCCCCGAGCCTGGTGCGCAAGAGCTTGCCCCCCAGGAACGGGGGGTTGCCCACAATCACGTCGGCCTCCGGCCAGGCGGGCTCGACAGGATGAGCCGGGTCGGAAAGATCGACGATCGCATCGGTGAGCCGGATGGTCTCGATTGGCTCCAGCACGGGGTCGCGCGGCGGGCTGAAACCGTTGTGATGCATCCATTGGAGATAGCCTATCCAGACCACCACTTGAGCCAACTGTTGGGCGTACCGGTTAACCTCGATCCCGCAAAGCTGCGTGGGGCGGACGTGCGGAAGCAAAGCGAGACCGCGATCCGCGGCGTGGGCGATGACCTCCTTTTCAAGGTCCAGTAGCCGGTGAATGGCCACGTACAGGAAGTTCCCTGAACCACACGCGGGGTCCAAAACGCGTACGTGAGCCAGGCGTTCGACGAAGTCTTGAATTAGCTTGTCGTGACGTTTGCGGTGCGCGGATTCGGCGCGCCGCCTTCGGCCGCCGGTCTGTGACCGGGCGCCGGCTTGTATCTTGGGCCACAGCTTGTCGCACTCTGCTTTGACCTGTTCCCACTCCCGCCGCAACGGTTCAACGAGCAGCGGCTCGACCAGCGTGAGGATATCCGCTTTGCTGGTGTAGTGGGCGCCGATCTGGGCGCGTTTGTCCGGGTCCAGCGTGCGCTCGAATAGGGTCCCGAAGATGGATGGCTCCACGTGTCCCCAGTCGAAACCACCGATGATGATGAGCTTGGCGATCTCCTCTCGATGCAGTTCAATGACCTCGGCGTCCCGGAAGAGCCCGCCGTCGAAATAGGCAATCGTGTCTATCCCGAAATCGCCCCCACGGGCCATAGCCTCGAACAGATTACGCAGCAGTTGGGACAAATGCTGGGGGTCTCGTTTGCACTTGTCGAGCAGGCGCGTAAAGAGGTCCTTGGGGAGCAGGCTAATGTCCTCCGCGAAGAAGCAGAAGATCAGCTTCATAAGGAAGTGAGCCGCCCGCGTCGCGGCGATCCCGCGCTGGCGCAGCGCATCGGCCAGTTGGCCGAATGACCCAGCGGCCGCCTCCGTGATGCCTACATTCGTCTGTTCGGGGCGCAATGCCGCCGGATCGGTGAACACCTTGCGCAGGATCTCGAGATTGCCCGCATCGGCCAAACTATCGAGGTCCCACGCGTAGACACGTTTGGCCGTACCCGTGAAATTGGTGTGGACCTCGAAGCGGTCCATGTCGCACACGACCAGCAGCGGTGGATTCGCAAGGTCTTCGCGGTAGAGCAGAAGTTGCTGGTAAGCCGCCTTCAGGTCTTTGTGCTTGCCCTTGTACTCCCAGGCAAAGTGCCCGCGCATCCAGACGTCGGCCCATCCATGGTCGCCGGTGGTCTTGCGAACCCCGCGTTCAAAGGTGTACCACGCCCCCTGCGGATCGGCAGCGGCGGGCTTGGGTTGTCCAAGCAGGTCGCACAGGTCCAGGAAGTGCTGCTGAGAAGCCGAGCGTTCAGTCAATGCGACTGGCCGCCATTTGGCGATGAACTGCTGCGGAGTCATTCTGTACTCGTCCCGGTTCGGAACTGCTGAATCGTGCCGGCGGGATGCCAGCATAATCAATTGTCTTGCGGTCGTGGCTCGGTTCCCCCTCGCTTGTGCTCGGGGCTCGGTTGCCCTTCTCCTTCGTCCCTATGTTCCTCCGTCCCTGTCGTTTTCGGCTCCCTTACGGTCGCGTCTTGGTTGGTGACGGTGCCTCTCAGATCTTGCTCGGAACCACAGGGGTCAGCGCCTCGGCGATGTCGCGGAGGACGGCCAGCGGGGGCTGGTCCGCATTGATGTTGGTGATCAGGTTCTTATCCAGCGCGTTGAGCACGGGCATGGTTTCAGCTTCGTAGACCTCGATCCGCTTGCGGATCACACTCTCGTCGGCGTCATCGGGGCGGTCGGATTTGAGCGCCCGGCCTTTAAGCCGGTTCACCAAGATGTTCTGATCCTCGATGCCCAGGTGGATCACGCGCAGCACTTCAATCAACGGTCGGAGGTATTCAACCTGGCTGGGGGTGCGTGGAATGCCGTCCAGCAGCAGCACGTGATAGTCCGGGCGAAACGCGCCGTCCGCCGCCAGCTTGTCGACGTGCCGCTTCCAGACGCGTACGGTCAGTTCGTCGGGCACCAACAGGCCCTTGGTGGAGTATGACAGAAACTCCTGCCCGATGTCGCTCTGCTTGTCCAGTGCCCGGAAGATGTCACCCATCGCCAGGTGCAACAGGTTGGGCATGCCGCAGAGCACCTCGCCTTGCGTTCCTTTGCCGCACCCCGGATACCCGAACAGCAGAATCGCCCGGTATTTCGCTACGTTCGCCACGATCGTTTCCTCCCAAGAGATAGCCACGAAGGCGCCTTCGTGACTGATATCATCGTTGCCGCTGGTGCCCGCGCTGGAACTCCTCCGCTAACACCGGATCCAGAATCTCCACTTCTGTCTGTTGCAGCAGCGCCTGGTGCAACTGTTGCATGGCCGGTTCGGTCAAGCGCCGCCGCAACCGCTCCTCCAATTCGTCGCGGGCCTGCGGGAGCGCCACCTGGCCCGGCGGGTAACGTTCCTCAACTTTCAAAATGTGAAACCACTCGCCGACCCGTAGTGGGGTTGAATGGCGGCCCGGCTCCAGCGCAAACGCCGTGGTCCGCATCAAGGCGGGAACGTCTTCGTCCTGCTGTGAGAAAACCCGCAACAGCCCACCCGCCGGGGCCGTGTTCGGATTGGCACTGTAATCCCGAGCCAGTTCGGCGAAATCCGCGCCGGGATCGGCGAGGCGCTTCTCGATCCGCTCGGCCTCGGCGAGACCGGCCACCTGAATGTGACGGACCTTGACCCGCGCGCCGTAAGCCCGCTCGAACTCCGCCTCCACCTGCGCGTCGGTGAAGTGCATATCGTGCTCGACGATTTTACGCAGATGAGCATTGCGGCGCATGCCCACCAGGTACTCGGCCCGGGAGATATTGCGCGAGGAGAGAATCTGTTCGAGCAGACGCTCTCCCGCCTTGCGATCCACCGGAACGCTCTCGTCCGTCGGCAAGGGGCTGAGCAGGCGGCGCAAGGCGCGATCGTATTCGGCGGAAACGTCGCCCTCGGTGACCGTCAGCCCGCGAGCGGCGACTTCTCTCTTGGCGGCCTCGAGCACGATGAACTGCTCTAACACACCGACACCCCGACCGCGCAGCAGTAGTTCGATGATGCTATCGCGTGCGATCGGCTTGCCATCCACTACGGCAATCACCGCACTATGCCTCCGGGGCGGCGTGGAATCGGACGCCGGATGCGGCGTCACCTGGGGGACACTTGGCTCACGGCATTCGCGGGGAGGGGGATTCTCCCACGCGCGGGCGACGTTGAGACCGCCATCCCGCTTCGTGGAACTGCAACCCGCGCCGAGACCGGCCAAAGCGAGCAGGACTCCGCAACTCGAGGTGAGACGTGCCGTACCCATTGCGTTACGCCAACCGTCCAACACGACCACCCCCGGGGAGATGCCGCGCAGCCTGAAACCTCCGGCTCGTTCGGACCGCAAGACCGCACGCCGGTTCTACTCCACGACGTCGACCTTGATCGGTTTGCCACGGGCCTGCTCGACCTTGGGCAGCGTCACCGTCATGACACCGTTCCGCACGGTCGCGGCGATCTTGTCGGGGTCGATCTCGGCCGGCAACTCGACGGTTCGCGAAAAGGCCCCGTAGCGCCGCTCGCGGCGGATCAACTTCCCGGTCGCCTCCTCGGGCCAGGGTGACGCGCGGTGCCCCTTCAGAGTGAGCCGGTTGTCGTGGAAGTTCAATTCGATGTCGGACGCCTCCATGCCCGGCACTTCCGCCACGAGAACCACGCGGTCGTCCTCCTCGAGGACGTCGAAGGCCGGCGCCCAGGCGTTGCCGTCGAACGGACCGGTGGACAGGCCGCCGTGCCAGAACCGGTCGAACACCCGATTCATTTCCGTTTGCAGATCGCCGAGGGACATGGGGATGTCTTTGCCAAAAGGATTCAACGCCATGATCGATTCTCCTTTTACTTTGCCTGCCGGCTGGTCTCGGCCGGCGCGGTGGCGACGGGTCTCGTCCGCCACGGGATTATGATAACCGCGGACCCGCAAAACCTCCAGCATCACCGAGCAGAACCGAGCCCCGAGCGCGAGCGAGCGGGCAACACTCGGCCCGCGTTTTGACCTGGACATCGCTATGCTGCTTGACCCGCCGCCGGTAACGGGGCAGGATGATCTGCGGAGTTAGCCCCATGCCTGAACCGGAAGACCCGAATGCGGCACAGCCCGGTAGCCGGGCAAATTCGGCCGAAGCGGGCCGACCGCCGCCGGGGCGCAGAACGGTTCGCCGGCTACTTGCGGTGGGGCTTACGACCGGAGCTATGGCCTACCTGGTGGTGTGCGTAGTGGTTTTCTCCCTGCAAGCGAAACTGATCTACTTTCCGGACTCAAAGTATTGGACCACGCCGGACGAGATCGGGCTGGCCTATGAGGACCTGACGCTCACCACCGCGGACGGTGTGTCCATCGCCGCCTGGTACGTTCCGCACGACGAACCCAAGGGCACGGTCCTGTTCTCTCACGGTAACGCCGGCAACATCGCCGACCGCATTGAGACGGTCAAATCGTTTCATCACCTGGGTTACAACGTGCTGATCTTCGACTACCGCGGTTACGGTCGCAGCGAAGGGAAGCCCAACGAGCAGGGCACCTACTGTGACGCCGAAGCGGCCTGGTGCTACCTGGTTGAGACGCGTCGCGAACCGCCCGCGCGCATCGTGTTGTTCGGAAGGTCGTTGGGCGGCGCTGTGGCCATCGAACTGGCCACTCGGCACACGCCCGGGGCCCTGGTGCTGGAAGCTACGTTTACCAGTCTGGTCGATGTCGGCAAGGTGCACTATCCGTTCCTGCCTATCGGGTGGCTGTGCACGTATCGCTACGCCTCGATCGAGAAGGTGGCCGGTCTGCGCTGCCCCAAGCTGTTCCTCCACGGGACCGATGACGAATTGGTGCCCATCGAAAACGGCCGCCGCCTCTTCAAAGCCGCCGCCGAGCCGAAGGAGTTCATCCAGACCCCCGGCGGACACAACCACAGCGGATTCGAGCACAGCCCGGAGTACACACACAGGCTTCGAGAGTGGCTGGACCGGACGCTGCGCGAAGGGCGGTGAGCATTAGAAGTGTTCGGTCTGGCGCGTCACCGCGCTACTTTCTGGTCCGAATTCCGAGCAGCGAGCCGAGTCGCTTCACAGCCAAGCTCGCGTATTCTTCTTTCAACTCGATACCGAGGAACGCTCGGTCAAGCTGGACACAAACCTCGCCGACCGTCCCCGAGCCGAAGAACGGATCGAGAACCCGATCACCCATTTTCGAACCGGCAACGATGATCTCACAACCGTCCGGCTGGTCGTCAAACAGACGCCGACAAGCGATCGGTTCCGGGGTTACCCGCTTCATAGTCGGGATCATCGCACATTCAGACGGTTCGTCAACAAACTCCTCCGGCTTCACCAAGACACCCGGTCACACTTCCTGGACCGCCGCACCATCGGGGCGTATGATCGCGTCTGACCTTCTATGCATTTTGGGAACCAGCCGCATCGCGGTGGTGAGCTATGTATCAAGGGGAACGTCAATACTCCCACCCGCCGGATAACGCCGAGGATCAGCCTGAGAGGGGTCGGGGGGCGTTTCCCATCACCGAGTTGGATTACGAACTGCCCGAGCGGCTGATTGCCCAGGTGCCGGCGGAGCGGCGGACAGACTCGCGCTTGCTCGTGCTCGACCGCGCCACGGGGGAATTACGGGATCGGCGCTTCAGTGACCTGGCGGAGATGCTCGGGTCTTCCGATCTGCTGGTCTTGAACAACACGCGGGTCCTGCCGGCCAAGTTCCGGCTTCAGCGGCGCACCGGTGGGCGCATCGATGGTCTGTTCCTGCACGAGCGTGCGGCCGGCGTCTGGGAGGTGATGCTGCGCGGCGCGTCACGGTTGAAGTCGGACGAAGCACTCGACTTCATTGGAGTGGAGAGCGCTCGGCGGGGGCAACTCGCCCTGGCCGGGGGTGAGCGGTGGACCGTTCGGGCCGGCGAAAACCTCGGGCAGGGGCGTTGGGTGGTACGGGTCGAGCCGGCCGACTTGGCCGTGGACGTTTTGGCGCGGGTGGGTCGCTCGCCGTTGCCGCCCTACATCCGCCGGGGGAGCGAAGGGGATGACCATGATGCGTTGGATACCCAATGTTACCAGACGATCTACGCCCGGCAGCCCGGAGCCGTCGCCGCCCCGACCGCGGGTTTGCATTTCACCGCGCCATTGCTCGAGGAACTCACCCGACGCGGGGTGGAACGCGTAGAGCTCACCCTGCACGTGGGCCTGGGCACCTTCGCGCCAGTCACCGTGGGCGACTTGGCCGAGCACCAGATGCACGCCGAATGGTTCTCGCTGGAGCCGGCGTCGGCCGACCGCATCAATCGGCACCGAGCGTCGGGCGGACGGATCGTCGCCGTGGGCACGACCAGCGTTCGGGCGCGGGAGTCCTGCGTAAACGCGGCGGGGCGCGTAGAGCCCCACAGCGCCTGGACGCGGAAGTTCTGCTATCCACCGTACGAGTTTCGCGGGGTCGATGCGCTGCTGACCAACTTTCACCTGCCGCGCAGCACGCTGCTGGCGCTGGTGATGGCCTTTGCCGGAGTGGAGCCGATCCGCCGGGCCTACCGCCACGCCGTCGAGCGGGAATACCGCTTCTTCAGTTACGGCGACGCGATGTTCATCGGTTAGACTCTAATCACCAACTTGGCGATCTCTGCGCCTCTGCGTGAGGGCCTTCTTTGGCCTTGGCTGATTCAGGTGGGGGACTACTGCTTGAGGCCCA
>JAUWNF010000028.1 GCA_030612785.1 Phycisphaerales bacterium | reverse complement strand
TTCTACTGCTTCGCGGACTTCAGCGTCTACGGCAAGGACTCAACCAAACTCTCCCAATTCTTGCTCGACAAGGTGCGGGTGGTCACCGTGCCGGGCGTCGAATTCGGGATGGAGGGCTACCTGCGCTTGTCCACCTGCGGGTCCATCAAGGACATCACCCAGGGAATCGAGCGGATGAAGTGGGCTCTCGATCTGAATTCGCCCAACGAACTGTACATCGGGGATCGGAAACTCGTGCGGGATTGGACGTGAAGAAATTGAAAATTGAAAATTGAGAACTGAAAATTGAAAAACGACATGACTTTGTGAGCGGCTGCCTGCGCCCCCTCGTTTTCCGTTCTCAATTCTCAATTCTCAATTCTCAATTCTCTGAGGAACTGGACATGACCAAGTATCTCGAATTCGACACCCCGGCGATCAAACAAGCGGGCGATCTGGCCAGCGATTATCGGCTGAAGAACCACGGCTTGATCCACCTGGACCGCGTGTTCTGGAACTTGCCCACGGCGGCGCTGTACGAGGAGGCCATCTTCCGCGGCGAAGGGCACATGGTGCACGGCGGACCGTTGCTGGTTAACACCGGCAAGCACACCGCCCGGGCGGCGGCCGACAAGTACGTGGTCCGCGAGCATTCCACCGAAGACAAGATCTGGTGGGGACAGTACAACCGCCCTTGTACTCCGGGGCAATTCAACGGGATGCTCGGGCGCTTGCAGGCCTTCCTACAGGGTGAGGAGCTCTTCGTGCAGGATTGCTATGCCGGCGCCGACCCCAACTACCGCATGCCGGTGCGCATCATCACGGACAAGGCCTGGCAGAGCCTGTTCGCCCGCAACATGCTCATCAATATCGACAGCCACGACGAACTCAAGAAACACGTCCCGGAATTCACGCTGATCGCCTCGCCCTCGTTCAAGGCGGACCCCAAGGTAGACGGCACGCGCACGCAAACCGCGATCATGATCAACTTCGCCGAGCGACTGGCCGTCATCGCCGATTCGAGCTACGGCGGGGAGATCAAGAAGACCATCTTCACCGTGCTGAACTTCCTGTTGCCGCTGAAGGGCGTGCTGGCCATGCACTGCTCGGCCAACGTTGGTAAGGATGGGGACGTGGGCCTGTTCTTCGGGCTGAGCGGAACGGGCAAGACCACGCTGTCAGCCGATCCCAAGCGGGCCCTGATCGGTGACGACGAGCACGGCTGGAGCGACGAAGGGGTGTTCAACTTCGAGGGCGGCTGCTACGCGAAGGTGATCCGTCTGTCGGCTGAGCACGAGCCGCAGATCTATGCCTGCACCCGCCGCTGCGGGACCATCCTGGAAAACGTGGTCTACGACCCCACTTCGCGGCGAATCGACCTGGACGACGACATCCTCACCGAGAACACGCGGGCGTCGTATCCGCTGGAGTTCATCCCCAACGTGGTGCCGGAGATGATGACCCGCACGCACCCCAAGAACGTCATCTTCCTGACCTGCGACGCCTCGGGCGTGCTACCGCCGATCGCCCGGCTCAACCCCGAGCAGTCCATGTATCACTTCATCAGCGGTTACACCTCCAAGATCGCCGGGACGGAGATCGGGCTGGGCATCGAGCCGGAGATTACGTTCAGCGCGTGCTTCGGGGCGCCGTTTATGGTGCACCATCCGTTCGAGTACGCCAACCTGCTCAAGCGGAAGATGGCCCACCACGATGCCCGTTGCTGGCTGGTCAACACCGGCTGGGTCGGCGGACGCTTCGGCGTGGGCAAGCGCATCAGCATCCGCCATACGCGCAATCTGTTGAATGCGGCGTTGGACGGGCGGCTCAGTGACGTGAGATATCGCAAAGATAAGCTGTTCGGCTTCGAGGTGCCGCTGAGCTGTCCCGACGTGCCCGACGACGTGCTGGAACCGTCCGACTCCTGGGGCAACAAGGACGAGTATTGGAAGAAGTACGACGCCTTAGCCGCCCGGTACATCGAGAACTTCAAGCTATTCGCCTCCGGCTGCCCCGACGAAGTCAAAGCCGCCGGCCCCAAGCGGCTGTCCCAACTGTAGTTGTAGGGTGAGCAGCGCCCACCACCCCCCAGGCGACGTCTTGACGACGCTGAATAGATCGGTTGGGATGGCACACTATGGCTGGTAAGGGTAGCAGGAAGGCGCCGATCTTCGCGCGTATGTGGCTGAGGCCGAATCAGCTGCGGACCGCCGGTACGACGATGCTAGGTATCTCGCGGCTTCCAGGAACAATGCCCGGGCCAACGGTGCGATCTACCTGGGCGGCTACGTCGTTGAATGCCTCCTGAAAGCCAAGCTCATCGAGAAGTACGTATGGCTCCAATCCACCCGAAACTCCGCAGACCTGACAGAAGACCGAAGGCCGATCTGGTTCCTCTGTTACCGTCAACATGACCTGGACGAACTGCTCGGCCGGTTGCCCGAGGTCTGGGAGCAAATCGAGGCATGGGAACAGCGCGGGAGCAATCGGTTGTCACAGTCTCTCAAACAGGTTTGTGAAACCTGGGCCGTTTATGGTCGGTATGCAACCCGAAGCCACGATATTGACGACGCAAACACGTTTCTCGGGAAAGTGAAGGAATTGAAGCCATGTCTACGCTGAGTTCGCCACCCCCATTTGTGGACAAGCTGACCGAGGCCCTCAATAACGGGTTGAAGGTGGCCGGAATCGACCCCGTTGACTTGGATGTCGAGCCTGTCCCCCAGACGAAACTCTATCGCTTCATCGCATTGTCGCCGTGTTTCGAGCAACTCAAACCTTCAGAGCGACAGGATCTGGTCTGGCGGATCGCCGACGGCGTGCTCGCGCGTGATGAGCAGCTCTGTGTGAGTATGATTCTGACGCTCACGCCGGACGAAGCCGGCGTTAAGCAAGACGCTGATTAGCTGCGACAAGACGGATACGTGCTGCGATTGTATCCGGTGTCATTTGCGGCAGAGGCAACTACTCGCCTCGAACGCCAAACGACACGCTGAAGTCCTGGTCCTCGACGGACCAGGAGCCCTCCCGGCGAATCACCCGGCGATACGATGAATCGCGTTCCGTGGGGACAAAACCGGCTTCGCGGATCAGCCGCTGGAGCTTGTCCACCGATAGTTCCTGACGTCTGGTGCCGCCACCCTCGCGCCTGGTGATGTCGTAGTCCACCACGGTGCCGTCGATATCGTCCACGCCCCAATTCAGCGACACCTGGGCCAGCTTCGGCGAGAGCATGATCCAAAAGGCCTTGACGTGGTCGAAGTTGTCGAGCATCAGGCGGCTGACCGCCAGCGTGCGCAGGTCGTCCAGACCGGTAGGCCCGGGGAGGTCATCCAGGGCGCTGCCCTCCGGTATGAATGACAGGGGTACGACACAGTTGAACCGCGCCGGGCAAGAGGCCTGCGACTCGTCCTGGTGCGCGCGCAGCTTGAGCAGGTGCCCCACGCGCTCTTCGAGCGTCTCGACGTGGCCGTAGAGCATGGTGGCGTTGGTGAAAATGCCCAGTTCGTGGGCCGCCCGATGCACGTCGAACCACTCCGCTTCGCCGACCTTGTTCTGGAAGGCTTCGTCGTGGACCCGGTCGTCGAAGATCTCCGCCCCGCCTCCGGGCAGTGAGTCGAGCCCGGCGGCGCGCAGCTCGGTGAGCACCTCGGAGATGGTCCGGCGCGGCTTGGCGATGCGTGCAAGGTGGATGATCTCGATGGCGGTGAAAGCCTTGATGTGCAAACGCGGGCAGGCTTCCCTGATGGCGGCGCACATGTCGGTGTAGTACGAGAACGGCAGCTTGGGGTGCAATCCGCCGACGATGTGGACCTCGGTCGCGCCGCGCTGGTAGGCCTCGCGCGCCCGCGCGACCACCTGGTTCACCGTCAGCGTGTAGCCGTCCTTGGCTTCCGGCGACCAGGGCTTGTAGAACGAGCAGAACTTGCAGCGCAGCACGCACAGGTTGGTGTAGTTGATATGCCGGTTGACGTTGTAGTAGGCCGCATCGCCGTGCTTGCGGCGGCGGACGAGGTCCGCCAGGCGCCCGAGCGTGTGGATGTCCCGCGTGCGCAACAGCCGTACGCCATCCTCGAAGCCCAGCCGCGTCCCGCTGTCAATACGTTCGGCGATATCGGTGAGGTTGTCCGGGTTGCCCATCGTAGAGTGGCTCTCGTTGGCGCTGCCTACGATAGCAGCAGAATCATGCCCACGCCGTAGACTACGGCGATCAGTACCGAGTCGATTCCGAAGCGGAAGAACTGCCGGCGCGTGCCGTAGGTCAGCCCGGCCATCGCAATCGAGGTGAGCAGAATGGGCAGCAGCCCGGCGATGGTGGCCTGGGGCAGTTGGAAGTCCGGACCGTGCATGAGCAGGGCGTCGCCCCTAAGCAGCGATACTCCCTTCAAAAACGGGATCACGAAGATGTTGAACATGTTGCTGCCGAAGATGTTGCCCAGTGCCAGGTTCACGTTGCCCAGCTTTATCGCGGCGAGGCTGGTAACAATCTCCGGGAGCGAGGTCGCGATGGCCAGAAAGGCCGCACCCACGAAGGTGGCACCCAGCGATCGGCCGCCGAGCACGCCGATGGGATGGTCACTGAGCACGTTGCCCACCTGGGCCAACCACCACGATGACGCCACCAGAATCGCGGACAGGATACCCACCGCCCAGTAGAAGCGCTTGGGCGGCCGGACGCGCTCCGCCGATTCATCGACTACCGTGGCCATCGCGTTGGCCTCGAACCGGTTGACCATGACCAGGCCGCAGAAGTAGATCGCCGGAATCACCACCACGCAACCCAATTCGATGAGTTGGGCCGTCACACCCTGGTCGGCAAACTTGCCCACCAACATGACGGCGATGAGGGAGGTGGTAATCAGGGCGGTGCCCAGGACGCTGGGGAGCCGGTGGGTCGCGGTCGCTCCGGACAGCACCGAACCACCCCCGATGACCGCGTTGACCAGCACGATGATAACGATATTGAAGCTGCAACTGCCGTAGATGGCGGCGAAGGCCATCCCGGTGTTCTCGATCCACACCGCGGTGCAGCCGGTCACCAGTTCGGGCAGGCTGGTCACCGTGGCCAGCAGCAGCATGCCCACCCAGGCGGACCCGAGCTTGAGGTCGTCAGCCAGCCGGTCGGCCAGGCGGGTCAGCCTCGAGCCCGCCGCGATAACGATCGCCCCGGCAACCATTATTTCGAGCAGGAGCGCCCACGTCGTAGGCGAATCGCCGTACAGCCACTGGGTAAACACGGGGTGAGACTCGTCTTCAAACGAACTTCGCGCCGATTCAAAGCGGGCGATTATAGCCGCGTCCCTGGTGGAACACCATTACACAAACCAGCCGGAAGCGGAACCGGAAATCTGCGCGTTGGTCGCTGATTGACCCCAGGCTCTGTATAATGGGTGAAAGCGCGGACGATTCGGTTGATGACAGGAGAGAGCGCGATGAGCGACGTAATGGAGATGCGGGCGGTGCCCGGGGCCGTCTGGGCCCAGGGCGTGGACGTGCGGGCCGAGTTCATTCGCAAGACCTACATCACCTTGTTTGGGGCCATTTTGGCCTTCATGGTGATAGAGGTCGCGATCTTTGCCGGCGGAGCGGCCGAATCCATCGCCAGTACGCTGGTCACGCTCCCGGGCGGTTGGCTGACCGTGCTCGGTGGGTTCATGGTCGTAGGCTGGTTCGCGAGTCGGGCGGCTCATACTGCCAAGTCGCGGGGCGGGCAATACGCTACCCTGGGCGCGTTCGTTGCGGCCGATTCACGCTGGGTCCACTGTTCAGCGTGCTGATGATCGCGTTCGCCGGCGCGTCGATCCTGTACGACACCTCGAACGTACTGCACCACTATCCGCGCGACCGCTATGTCGGTGCGGCGTTGGAGCTGTTCGCGTCGGTGGCGCTGATGTTCTGGTACGTGCTACGCCTGCTCATGTCGCGGGATTAGTTGGCCCTCAGCCCTCGTCGTATGTGTAGCCCTGTTCGTCGAGGTAAGTTCGGGTGATGCTGGATAATCTGGATTCGCGCGAAGCTACAAGCCTGACGATTTCCTTATTAGCCGGGTCATCAGCGGTTCGACCCTGCAAAGCTTTGGAAACCAAATGCAGCCAGCCAATGCGCGCCTTAAGGTGGTGATAGGTGTTTAGCCCCAGGTCCGTGATCGTCTTGTCGGCCTTTCGACGTCGCGCGATGGTTTGGCCGGTCTGGACAATGATCTCGCCGGTTTTGGTATCGAAGTCAAAGTGCGATTCAGGCTGGGCGGACAGCGCTTGGGCACAAGGGTCCACGTAACCGCCCGTAGGCCACCGTCGGCCTTTCTTGGTGTTGCAGGTAGGGCACGCCAGAACCCAGTTTGTCCACTCGTAGACTTTCTCAGGGAACTTGCTCTTGGGACGAAAGTGCTCCACATCGCCTTTGCAGTTGTCCTCGCAATACGCGCAGAGGCTGCAAAAGACCTTGCTGACATTCTCGTGAAAATCTCGCCACTTGGAGTCGGTTGGCTTTCTTCCTTTTCCGTCACGATAATATGCGACCCATCGGGGCGTGAGCCTCTTGCGGATGGGCTTGAGACCCGGCGGCTCGGGTCCGCGGTCAACGGCGTGCATTACTTCTTCGCCTTCCCCGACGTAGAAGCGATGCGCTTCGTGCGAATGGCAACGGGCTTCCTGACGGTGCGTCCTTTCTTGTTGCTCTTCCTCGGGGCGGTCTTGGCGAGGGAGCGGTTCAGGCGCTCCGCGAGTTGATCGATCTCCTCCACCGCCGGTCCACCAAGAAGCCTTTGGTTGACCGTGTCACGCAAAGATTCAAGTTCCTTGCGATCCTTGGGCGTGAGGCGTTTCTTGCCGCGCAATTCCCGCAAACGTCCGAGGCTTTTCTCGGTCTGAAGATCGGTTGCGTTCTCCACGCCCAGGAAGGTGGTGACGATTTCGTCGGCCGACCAGCCGATGATGTCGGTCTCATTGCGCGAGACGATGACTCTGCCTTTCTTGTCACGGGTAAACAGGTGTATCTGCCCGGCCTTCAGGCCCGCGAGCATTAGCGGCGAGTGCGTCGAGCAGAAGATTTGCAGGCTGGGGAACTGTTTTGTGATCGCCGGAATGATTCGCCGCTGCCAGGACGGGTGCAGGTGGGCGTCGATTTCATCGATGATCAGAACGCCAGGATTGTCGCCGAGTTTTGACGGGAAATCATAGTGCTTCGCATAGCCGATCAGCAACCGCGCGAGCCATTGGATCAGCGATTGTGTGCCCTGACTGAGCACGTCCAGGGGCACCGTGCCGTCGGGGATTTCAAACTGGGGATAGAGTCCACGTTCATCCTCCGCGATGCCCGCGAACTTGATCGCAAACCCCTCGGTGATCTCCGAGGCAATCGACGCGATTCGGTCGATGATGCGCCGCATGGCAGGCTTCTTCTGGCGATAGGCCCGGTAGTCGAGTTCGACCATCTCTTGCACAACCGTGGCGTCGCGGACCAGTGACGGGTAGTTCTCTTGCGCGATCCTCTCCAGAAAGTGTCGGTGAGTTTCCTCATGCCCAACGACAAACCTGTCACCGCCACTCTCGCGCCGTTTTTTGCGAATCGGCCCTTCGGATCGGAAGTCTGTATTCCATCGCAGTGCAGGAACGAAGGTGGTGTAGCCCAAGCCCTGGTGAAACGAGTACCAGCGCTTGTACCCCGGCTCTGCACTTTTTACCGTAATCGGGAGCCTTCCCTTCAGACTGGACCTTTCCCCACGCGGGCTTGCCGAGACACGTACCAAGAACTCTGAGTGCTTGGCTCGGAGTAGCTTTGGGGGAAGTCCAAATCCAGGCACGCCCACGTCGGCGAGGGCAAAGAGTGCCGGCGATTTTCCACAGTTGTTCGGGCCGACGAAAACGTTGACTCGGGTGTCGAATTCGAACTCCACGACCCTATCGAACGGGCCGAGATTTGAGAATTGCAGGGTTGATATGGGCATCAACGGCCTCCCCGGGTGGGCTATCTGCACGCTACTGGCGAGCATATATCGCTGCAGCACAACCTACATCCTACCGCCGGAGGGTGCAGCGAGCAACTCGGTCCTCAATCCCCGGCACTCAGGCCTTGATGGGTTCGGCGGGGTGAATAGAGCACCAGCGCGCTGAGCACCAGGCCGCCGGCCAGGCACATCAGGATAGTGCGGGGTGGTCCGGGGCAGAAGAGTCGGTCGTAGTCCGTGTCCGGCAGCCGGTCGACAATGGACGCGATGACCTCGGGAGGCTCCACCGGCGTCAACTCGACGGGGGCCGGCCCGACGGGCTCGTCCACCGCAACCCTCACCGGAATCGCAAGCTCCTTAGGGTTACGGTAACGCAGCTCGCGCCGGGCGACGCGCGCGATGGTTGCCGGATCACTCTGCAACGCCGTAAGGTGTCGTTTCTGCCGCTCGAGTTCGGCACGCGCCCGTTCGAGTTCGACGCGCTCGACTTGCTCGGTGTATTGCAGGGCTTGGTAATCGCGCCACACCGGCAACAGGACGCACGGCGCAAACACCACCACGGCCATCGCTACCAGGACCCAGAACATGGCGCCTCCGCCGTTGGACGGCGGAGCATCTCGTTCTGCACCCGAAGCGTTCGGCGCGCGGTCGGTCATTTGTTCCAGAACTTCCCACCGTACACGGCGGCTTCGCCGAGGTAATCCTCGATCTTGAGCAGGCGGTTGTACTTGGCGATGCGGTCGGAGCGGCACAGGCTCCCGGTCTTGATCTGCCCGGCGTTGGTGGCCACCGCGACGTCGGCAATGATGGTGTCCTCCGTCTCGCCGCTGCGGTGCGAAATCACCGAAGTCCACCCCGCACGCTTCGCCAGATCGATCGCGGCCAAGGTCTCGGTCAGCGTACCGATCTGGTTAAGCTTGATCAGAATCGAGTTGGCGGACTTCTCCTTGATGCCGCGGCTGAGGCGCTCGGTGTTGGTCACGAACAGGTCGTCACCAACCAACTGTACACGGTCGCCCAGTTGGGCGGTAAGCTTCGCCCAGTTGTCCCAGTCGTCCTCCGCCAGTCCGTCTTCGAGGCTGCGGATCGGGTACTTCTCGCACCAGCCGACCCACACGTCGATCAACTCGGACGCCGGCACCACCTTGTCCGGTGCCGACTTGAAAAAGCGATACGCGCTCTTGTCTTTGTCGTACATCTCCGAGGTCGCCGGATCGAGGGCGATGAAGATGTCCTTGCCCAGTTCGTACCCGGCACCCTTGACCGCTTCGGCGATGACCTCCAGGGCCTCGTCGTTGCTCTTGAGGTTGGGGGCGAAGCCGCCCTCGTCACCCACGGCGGTGCTGTAGCCCTTCTTGGCCAGCACCTTCTTAAGCGTGTGGAACACCTCGGCACCCATGCGCAGCGCCTCGGAGAAGCTCCGGGCTCCCCACGGCTGGATCATGAACTCCTGGAAGTCGACGTTATTGTCCGCGTGGCTGCCGCCGTTGAGGATGTTCATCATCGGAACCGGCAGCACGTGGGCGGAGGCGCCGCCCAGATAGCGGAACAGCGGGAGGTCCGTGGAGGTCGCCGCGGCCTTGGCGGTGGCCATCGACACCGCCAGGATCGCGTTGGCCCCCAGCCGCCCCTTGTTGGGCGTACCGTCCAGCTCGATCATGGTCGCGTCGATCAACTCCTGATCGCGTGCGTCGAGCCCGAGGACCGCCTCCGCCAGCTCATCGTTGACGTTTTCGACGGCTTTCAGCACACCCTTGCCCCCGTAGCGCTGGGCGTCACCGTCGCGAAGCTCGACGGCCTCGTGCTCTCCCGTGGAAGCTCCCGAGGGAACCGCTGCTTCGCCGACGCTGCCGTCTTCCAGCAACACCGTGGCCGACAACGTCGGGTTGCCGCGTGAGTCCAGGATTTCAATGGCTTCTACTTGTACAATGGTCGTGGGCATGGCTGTCTCCTGAGCGTTGTAAGCCTGTTGACTTCCTCATCGGCCAAAGACGCCCCTTCGCTCCAGCGTGGTTTCCAGGGGCACTATAGATCGAGCGATGCCAGGGTCAAGTTGCCCCCGAGCCGCCCGCGGCACGCCGGCACATGCCAAGTCAACAGACCGCCTGGAAAGCCTTCCGTCATGCCCGTAGACTCTCGAATCGTGGACTCAAACAAAGCGGTGGACCAACTTGGCCTTCCCTATCTGACTGCCGATCTGCCCGGCGTCGGCGGTGGTATCAAACGTGAGGCGGACGATTTTGTCGTTGAGGAGCTTCCGCTGTATGAGCCCTCGGGCGAGGGCACGCACACCTACTTCCGCATCGAGAAACGCGGCCTCACCACGCTGGCGGCCATTGATCTCATCGCCAAGGCCTTGGGCAAAAGGGCGCGCGACCTCGGGTACGCCGGACTGAAGGATGCCCGGGCAGTCACTCGACAGACCCTGAGCATCGAACACGTCGACCCCCGGCAGGTCGAAGCTCTTGATCTTCCGCGGATGAAGGTCGTCTGGGTCAACCGGCACCGCAACAAGCTCAAGCTCGGGCACCTCCGGGGCAACCGCTTCGAGTTGAAGATTCGCGACGTAGCTGCGGACGCTATGGCTCGCGCCGTGGAGGTGTTTGACGTGCTGCGAGATCGTGGCGTGCCCAACTACTTCGGTCCGCAGCGCTTCGGCGCACGCGGCGACAACGCCGAGATAGGACGTGCGGTCTTAAAAGGGGACTATAACGAGGCGATCCGGGTGCTGCTCGGTCGACCGGGCCCATTCGACCGCGACGACGTTCTCCAGGCCCGCGAGCTGTTCGAGCAAGGCCGGTACGCGGAGGCCACCAACGCCTGGCCTAAGGCGTTCCGCGAGCAGATCCGGGTGGGTCGCACGCTGGTCAAATCGAATGGGGACACCCGGCGGGCCTGGTCGGCGGTGAGCCATACTCTACGCAGACTCTATCTCTCCGCGGAGCAAAGCAGGCTTTTCAATGCTGTTACGGCGGCCCGTATCCAAGGTATCGATCGGTTGCAGCAAGGGGACTTGGCCTGGAAACACGTCAACGGCGCGTGCTTCCGGGTGGAGGACGTCGTCGCGGAGCAGCCGCGCTGCAACACGTTCGAGATTTCCCCTACCGGTCCACTGTTCGGTGCACGGATGACCGAGGCGACCGAACACCCAGGCCGACTCGAGGCCGACGTATTGGCCGACGCCGGCCTGGACCGCACCCTGTGCCGCCGCCCGGGCGGCATCAAATTGGACGGCGCCCGCCGCCCGCTGCGCGTGCCACTCGGTGAACCGGCGTTGGCTGACGGCCGGGACGACCACGGTCCCTACCTACGTGCGTCCTTCACCCTTCCGCCGGGCGCTTACGCCACCTGCGTGACCCGAGAAATCTGCAAGAACGCTCCGTTTGAAGCCCGCGGCTCCGCGGCGGTCGCCTAACGGCGGGCGCGCCGGTAGAATACACTCTTGGGAACCCCGGCGACTTGTTCGCGGAGCGGTGTCTCCCGAAGAGGAGCAACTATGTCTACGGACGCCTCCGTTCCCGACGGGACGGGCCTGATCGCGTTGGATCCCTGGCTGGAACCGTATGCCCCGGCCTTGCGTCACCGTTACAACAACTACCGCACGACCTTAGGCCGCCTCTGCGACAGCTTCGGCTCGCTGGCGGCGATCAGTTACGGGCATGACCACTTCGGCTTCAACCGCGGCGAGCGCGAGGGGCAACCCGGGGTCTATTACCGCGAGTGGGCCCCTGAAGCCCACTCCCTCCATCTGATCGGCGATTTCAACGGCTGGAACCACGAGTCGCACCTGCTGGCCCGCGACGAGTTCGGCGTCTGGAGCATCTTCCTCCCCGACGAGGTGTACGCGTCGAAGTTGGTTCACGGCAGTCGCGTGAAGGTATACGTGGTCGCTGCCAACGGCGCGATGGACCGCATACCGGCCTACATCCGTCGCGTGGTCCAGGACGAGCAGACCAAGGGGTTCTCCGGCCAATACTGGTGCCCGCCCGAACCGTTCCGCTGGAACCACCCCGTTCCACCCCTCGATGGTGGATTACGCAGCTACGAAGCCCACGTCGGTATGGCGCAGGAAGAGGAGAAGATCGGGACCTACCACGAGTTCACCGAAAAGGTGCTGCCGCGCATCGCCGACCTCGGCTACAACGCCGTGCAACTCATGGCCGTCATGGAGCACCCCTACTACGGCTCCTTCGGATATCACGTGAGCAACTTCTACGCCGCGTCGTCCCGCTTCGGCACGCCCGAGAACCTCAAACACCTGATCGACACGGCCCACGGCTTGGGTCTGCGTGTGCTGCTGGACCTGATCCATAGCCATTCGGTCAAGAACATCCACGACGGACTCAACCAGTTCGACGGAACCGAGTACCAGTATTTCCACGCCGGCCCAAAGGGGCGGCACGACGTGTGGGATTCGCTCATCTTCGACTACGGCAAGATGGAGGTGCTGCGCTTCCTGCTGAGCAATATCCGCTTCTGGATGGAGGAGTATCGCTTCGACGGTTTTCGCTTCGACGGGATCACCGCGATGATGTACCTGCACCGCGGACTGGGTGGTGGGTTTCACTCCTACGACGACTACCTGATCCACAACATCGACGAGGAGGCCGTCACCTATCTACAATTGGCCAATCAACTGGCCCATGAAGTTCGCCCGGACGTGATTACCATTGCCGAGGATGCCTCGGGTATGGTCGGGCTGGCCCGCCCGGTGGACGAAGGTGGGCTGGGGTTCGACTATCGTCTGGCCATGGGCATCCCCGACTACTGGATCAAGGTGCTGCGCGATCGGTGCGACGAGGACTGGAGCATGGGCGAGATCTTTCGCATGCTGCTCAACCGCCGTCAGGGCGAAAAGCACATCGCCTACGCCGAAAGTCACGACCAGGCGCTGGTAGGCGACAAGACCATCGCCTTTTGGCTGATGGACGCGGACATGTACTGGCACATGGGCGAGACCAGCCGCAATCCGATCATCGATCGCGGCATCGCCCTGCACAAGATGATCCGGTTGGTTTCGTTCGCCCTGGGCGGCGAGGGGTATTTGAATTTCATAGGCAATGAGTTCGGCCACCCCGAGTGGGTCGATTTTCCGCGCGAAGGCAACGGCTTTTCGTACAAGTACGCCCGGCGGCAGTGGTCGCTGGTCGATCATCCCGACCTGCGCTATCGGTTCCTCAACAACTTCGACCGGGCGATGCAAAACCTGGACCGCCGGTTCAACGTGATCGCCGATCCGCTCATCGAGCCCTTGCACATGAGCGACGAGCAGAAGATCCTGATCTACCGCCGCGGGCCGCTGGTGTTCGTCTGTAACTTCCACCACGACGCTTCGTACACCGATTACCGTTTCGGCGTGCCCGACCCGGCGGACTACCAGGTCGTGCTCGACACGGACGAGAAGGAGCACGGCGGCTTCGGGCGCATCCCGGAGGACCAGGTTTACCCGATGCGGAAGGAGCCGTGCTACGGTCGCCAGCAGAGCATCCAGCTCTACATCCCCGCCCGCACGGCCCAGGTGTTGGCACCGACGGGTGCCCCATCGACGGGTGCCCCAGCGCTTTAGCGGTGGGAGTTAAAGACGACGGGTGGCCCATCGCTTTAGCGGTGGGGAACTTGAATCACTACAATAAGCCATGCCATCGCACCTACGCCGTTACGACGAACCCGGCCATAGCCACTTTTGGACGATCTCATGCTATCAACGTCTGGGGTTCTTTCACCTGGAGGACATGAAACGGATTGTTGTCAACGGGTTGCGCTTGTTGCAGCGCAAGTTCGAGGTGTGCCTGGTCGGATACGTGGTTATGCCGGAGCACGTACATGTCCTGCTGTATCCCCACGCCCGTAGCTCCGACGAGCCTATTCCGATTTCACGGATTCTCAATGCCTTCAAGCAGCATGTGGGGTATCATGGTAAGGCATGGCTGCGCGACTACTGGCGCACTCATCATCAGCTCTGGACAGAGCCGTTGCAGCGGTGGGCCCGGGGAGGGTTCGCTGAGCAGGCCCTGTGGACCACACGGGGGTATGACTTTAACATCGATCGGCACGAGA
>JAUWNF010000119.1 GCA_030612785.1 Phycisphaerales bacterium | reverse complement strand
GGACTCCAATGGATGCGCGTTTTTCGGCGCGTGCTGCTCAGCGATGCGGAGCTGCCTCGACGGCAACGACGCGGCGGTCTGTGCGGCAATCCGAGGTGTGTTTCAGGGCAACCAGTCATCGTGCGCCGGTGGGTGCGCCTACGGCACGTGGGGCGATTTCGACGGGGACGCCGACGTGGACGCTGCGGACTACGCTTGGTTCGAGAGCTGTCTCAGCGGCCCGGTCAGGGCCGCCGGCTACGTGCCGCCCTCCCCCCAATGCCGCACGGTGTTTGACTTCGACGGCGACCATGACGTGGACCTCTTCGACTTCGCCGCGTTCACCACCGTCTTTGGCCCGTAATCCGCCGTATCCAGTCGGGCGGCGTCGGGACCGGGGTGCGGCCGGAGTTTCGTTATTACCCGATGCAAGCGGCAATTTGGCGCTAATGTGCCTTATTCAAGCTCTACTGTCGTGACGATTAAGGTTCGCATCGGAGAAGATATGCTTATGTGCCGTGTGCCTGGCAAGTCTGTGGGGATGTGGCGTACCTGTACTCCGTTCGCCGCACCACCGTGATTCGACCCGCCGGCTGGTGGGGAGCCGTCGGGATGCCGATGTTAGGGTTAGATGTTGGGGTTATCGGTGTTCGTGTACGCCGCGGGCCCGTTGACAAGGAGTTGCGGTCGGGCGTAGAATCCCCGGATTCGTAGAGTCCGCGGCAAGGGGGCGCGCGGTCCCCCGCGGTGTGTTACGCACCGGTTCGAGGGCTCCTGGGAGTGGGCACACGCGTGCTCGAGGGATTCCTGTAAACATCAGCCGACCAGCGAAGCCCAGACCGGGGCGACCTAATCGGTGCTAGGTTGGAATGGTACGACACGGTATGGAACAGCTCAGAAGATTCATTAACACCGCCATCTGTATCGGCGCGCTTGCTTGCGGCATTGGCGGGATAGTCTGGCTGGTGGCTACCAAGCCAACTCCCGATCGGCATAGCGCCGCCAAGCCCCCGCCGCGGGTTGAGGTCTTCGCCGTCGAGCCTGTGCTGTTCGAGGCCCCGGTTATCGGATACGGCACGGTCCGCCCGAAGCGGCAGGTCAAGATCATCCCCGAAGTCGGTGGGCGGCTGGTCAAGGTGCACGAGGATCTGGCGGAGGGCAACATCATCGTTAAAGGTGAATTGCTCTTCGAGATCGACTCGCGGGTCTACGAATCCAAGGTGCGGCAGGTCGAGGCGGACATCCGCCGCTTGGAGGCTCAACTCCGTCGTCACGAGAAGAACCGGATTAGTCTTGAAGGACGCCTCGCCCTGGCGAAGCGTCAGGAGGAACTGGTCCGCAGGGATTTCGAACGCGAGCAGGAGTTGTCCGCCCAGGGAGCGGGGCGGGCTCCGGAAGTGGAGCGGGCGGAAGATCGCTACCTGCGCCAGCAGGGTGTCGTGCTCGAGTATGAAAGCCAACTGGACCTGATCCCCATACAGATCGAGGAAACCACCGCGCTGCTGGAGACCAAACGTGCCCAGTTGGATGAGGCCGAACTGAATGTGGATCGGACGAGGATTCATTGCCCGTTCGACGCACGGGTGGACTCGGTGACCGCCCAGGAGTCGCAGGTGGTCATTGCCAACTTCCACATCGCCACGCTAACCGACATGCAGGCGTTGGAAATTCCCGTGGTGATCGACCCGCGTGAGCTGCGCTGGACGGATCAGAAGGCCTTTGACCAAAACTCATCCGCGGCTCCCGAAGCGCGGGTCACTTGGACGCTTTTGGGGCAGGAGTTCTCTTGGACCGGCAAGGTCACGCGCCTGGAGCGAATGGACGAAGTCACCCGGTCGGCCCATATCGTGGTCGAGGTCCGGGACATTGTACGGAACCTGAAGTCCGGCAAGGGGCAGCATCGACCGGCGCTGTCGGTGGGGATGTTTTGCCGGGCCGAACTTCCGACCGAACCGTTGGAAGATGCCCTGGTGATTCCGCGACATGCCCTCCACGACGGTACCATGGTGTATGTATTCGAGCCGGATGCGGCTGATTCGAGTCGAGGGCACTTGGCGGTCAAGCGCGTACCTGCACTGCGCAACGTGGGCAATCAGGTGCTGGTCGCGTTTCGGCAGGACGATGCCGGGGGCACCGGGGCGGGTGAGTTCACCACCATCGCTGAATTAAAGGCCGGCGAGTTGATCGTGACCTCGCCTCTGGCCAAGGTCGTCGAAGGCATGTGTCTGGAGCGCCGCGACTCCGCCGAAACGGTGCTGGTCGCCTTTGCCGACTCCCCTGAAGCGCCGGCGACGGGCTATCGCGCCGAACCGGTTTCGGGTTCGCCAGCTTGCCTCCTGGGGGCCGTGACCGGAGCGCGATGACATGTCCGGGTTACGGGGGCTTATCGCCGCCGGCGTCCACAATCCCGTCTTAGCCAATGTGATAATGGTCTGCATTCTGGTGGGCGGGTATCTGTCCGGGCGTGCCCTGGTCACCGAGACGTACCCGGAGTTTTCCCTCGATCGCATTTCGATTGAAGCCGCCTATCCGGGCGCCAGCCCCGAGGATGTCGAGCGGGGCGTCTGCACCAAGATCGAAGAAGCCCTGGAGGGGTTGGCCGGTATCAGGCGGATCCGGTCCCGCGCCAGCGAGAACGAAGCCCTGGTTCTGGTGTGGTTGCGGGAGGTCGCCGACCCACGTCTGCTGATGCTGGACATCAAGGACCGCGTCGACCGGATCGATACCTTCCCGCCCGAGGTCGAGCATCCGGTGATCTCCGAGGTTCTGGTCCGGGAGCAGGTAGTCAATGTAGCCGTCTACGGGAATGCCCCTGAGCGGACCCTCAAGGAGTTGGCCGTCGAGGTCAAGGACGAACTGCTGTCCGACGAGTCGATTTCGCAGATTGTGGTGACCGGCGTACGCGACTATGAGGTTTCGATCGAGGTTTCACAGGAAGCGTTGCTCCAGTACGGTCTGACCCTACAGGACGTGGCCGCCGTCGTTTCGAGGAACTGCCTCGACGTGCCGGCGGGCACGCTGCGCACGGACCAGGAGGAGCTAACGCTGCGCACGACCGGGCAACGCTACACCGCGCAGGAGTTCGAGGATATCGTGGCGATCGCCCGCACGGACGGGACGCTGATCAAGCTGGGCCAGATCGCGAAGGTCACCGACGGGTTCGAGGAAGACTACAAGGCGGGTCGGTTCCAGGGTCAGCCGGCCGCGATGCTGGAGATCTTCAGAACCACCGACCAGGACACCGCCACCATCGCGTCCACAGCGCGCGCATACGTCGAACGCAAACAACAGGAATTGCCCTCCGGACTGCACCTGGATGTCTGGGGCGACGCCTCGCGCGAAGTGGACACGCGCATCGCCATGCTGCTGGAAAACGCCGCCTGGGGGATGGGGCTGGTGGTGCTCGTACTGGCGCTGTTTCTCGACTTCCGCGTGTCCCTCTACGTCGCGCTGGGTATTCCGATCTCATTCGCCGGCGCGCTGGTGGTGATGCACTTCACCGGCCAGACGTTGAACATGCTCACGCTGTTTGCGCTGATTATGGTCTCGGGCATCATCGTGGACGACGCCATTGTCATTGCGGACAGTTTCCGCGGGCGCATATCACGCGGTGACGCTCCCGACCTGGCGGCGATCAACGGGGCGGACGCGGTGGTCTTACCTGTGCTGGGTTCCTCCGCTACTACGATCGTGGCCTTTATTCCGCTCCTGTTCGTCGCGGGTGTTATGGGCAAATTCATCGCGGTCATGCCGGTCGTGGTCATCTCCGCCGTGGTGTTTTCGGCGCTGGAGGCGTTCTTCATCCTGCCGTCGCACCTACAGCATTGTCTGCACGAAGGCGCACGTCGCGGCGGGCGGCCTCACTGGCGAACCGGCGTGCGCGAGCACCTCGAGCGGTGGATCGACCGAGTGATCACGCGCGTCTACCGCCCGCTTTGTGCCCGGGCGCTGCGGGCCCGCGGAGTGACCTTGAGTGTCGCCGTGGCGAGTGCGCTGCTGGTTGCCGGCCTGGTGGTGGGAGGGCGGATACCCTTCACCCTCTTGCCCGAAATCGACAGCGACATGCTGCGCGCCCGGGTGCGGTTTCCGCAAGGGGTACCGGTGTCCCGCACCGCAGCGGCGGTAGCCCAACTCGAACAGGCCGCCGCACGCCTCAACCACGATCTCACCCTGCGCCACCGGGGCGCTGGCGATCTGATGGTAAAGAGATACTCGGTGGTTGGAGAGTGGTCGAGTTGGATCCGCGAACGCGGGAGCCACCTGTGCGAAGTGACGCTCGGGTTGATGCCGGCCGAGGAAAGGCGGTTGGACTGCCAAACCATCCTGGCCGCGTGGGAGAAGCACACCGGCTTGATCGACGATGCGGTTTCGGTGACGTTCGGTCGGGTGCAACGCGGGCCGGCGGAAAAACCCCTCGATATCCGGCTGCTCGGGGACGACCTGGAGGAATTACGTACCGCGGCCGATGAGGTGTGCGTGCAACTCGGCGAGTTCGCCGGCGTCAGCGGTATCGAGCACAACCTCCTGCCCGGCCGGCGCGAGGTCCGCGTCAAGCTCCGACCACTGGCACGCACCTTGGGCGTCTCGCTGGACGATCTGGCCCGGCAACTTCGTAACGGCTTCTACGGCGGCGAGGCGGTGCGCGTGCAGCGGGGGCGTGACGAGGTTCGCGTCCAGGTTCGCTTTCCCGGCGAGCAACGCCGTAGTATCGCAGACCTGGAGAGTATCCGCATTCGCAGCACCGGTGCTGGTGAGATTCCGTTCCGCGAGGTGGCGGAGTGCGCGATCGGACGAGGATATGCGTCGATTCGCCACCGGAACGGCAAGCGTTACGTGCGGATTACGGCCGATGTTGACCTGCGCCGGGCCAACGCCGAGCGGATTCTGGCCGAGTTAGAGGCCGGTTACCTCAGCCGGTTACGCGAGAAGTACCCTGATCTTGAATACCGGTTCGAGGGGCAGCGGGCTCAGTTGGTGGAATCGCTGGACAGCCTGTCCGCGGGGTTGGCGATCGCCCTGGTGGTGATCTACGCGATCCTGGCAGCCATGCTCGTGTCGTACGTTCAGCCGCTGGTGATTATGGCGGTCATACCCCTGGGGTTTGCCGGAGCCGCCCTGGGGCACCTGCTCACCGGGTACGATCTGACGATGCTCAGCGTGTTCGGCATCGTGGCCATGTCCGGCGTGGTGGTCAACGATTCACTGGTGTTGCTGCACCAGATCAATGCGCGAGTCCGCCAACGGGCCGCAGGGTCGAGTCCGCACGGACCTGAGCCCCAGCAAGGTTCGTGCGTCTTCGACGCCGTCCTCGAAGCGGGGGCGCTTCGCTTCCGTGCGGTGGTTCTGACCACCGTAACCACGGTCGCGGGTCTGGCACCTTTGCTGTTGGAGCGGAGCACGCAGGCACAGACGTTGATCCCCATGGCGATCTCGCTGGTCTTCGGGCTGGCTTTTGCGACCGTGTTAACGCTGGTGGTGGTACCGGCGTTGTACCTGGGTCTGATCGACGTCCGGCGGGCCGTGCGCTGGCTGCGGCGGGGCGGAGAGTACCCGTCGCCCGAAGCGGTCGTCTCGCCGGTGGAGCCTTGGTCGGCAACGTAGACGTTCCCTGGCTTGCGGTGTACCCTGACGCAAGAACGCATCCGCACGGGACGCGTTCACATCGCTTTGAACGGAGGTTTGCGTGCCAAGACGACTGGTGTACTTCCTGCTCTTGCCGCTGGCAGTAGGTTGCGACGCGCCGCACGATTCCGTCGAAGCGATCATCCGCCGGCAGACCGACGCTCTCGCCAAGTTGCCGGAGGAGGACCGCGCCCGGATGATGCAGCCGGACGCACCGGTAACCACGGCCTCGGCGGACGAGTTGATTACCCCGGGGCTCTTCCCGCTCACCGAGGCCCGGGAGGTCGCCCTGCGGGTGAACCCGGATATTCACGCCGCCCGCGCCCGGCTGGAGGCGGCCCTGTCCCGCATTGCCGAAGCTCGCTCCTTCTACTTTCCACAAGTCGCGCTCACCCACAATTCGACGCGCACGCTGCATACGCCGGCGACCCGGTCGCGTTTTCCGACGTATCCCGGGACCACGCCGACGATTCCCGATCTCACCGGCGACTTTAACCTGACCGACTGGATCAACTTGATACAGTATCCGCTGTTTAGCGGATCCGGGGGGTCGGTCGGCGGCGACAACACGTTCAGCGACCACTCGAGCATTCTCTCGGCCACCTGGACGTTGTTTGACGGTTTCGTCCGCGAGGCGCGGCTGCTGAGTGCCAAGCACACGCACAAGGCCACCGCGATGGCCCTGGGTGATGTCGAGCGCCTGTTGGTGCAGGCGGTGGATGCCGCGTATTATCAGACACAACTCGGGCGCGAACAGATCCGCATCGCCACCGCGGACGAAGCGTTCAGCCGCGAACAACTCGCCGACGCCCAGAAACGCTTCGAGGCACGCAAGATCACCAAGGCTGACGTGCTCAACTTTGAGGTGCGCGTGCGCGCGGCGCAGGCGGATTCCGTCGCCGCGGTCGGTCTGCACGACACCGGTTGTGTTCTCCTGGCGGAGTTGCTGGGGCTGCCCGGGGCATGGCTTCCCGATGGCATCGAACTGAGTCCGCTGGAGGAGGAGACCGAAGCAGAACTGAACCCGCCAAACGTTGATGAGTGGATTGAGCAGGCGGTGCGCTATCGTCCGGACCTGGCGCAGGCCCGCCACACGCGCGCGGCGCGGCGCGAGAACATCGTGTTGGCCCGCGGGCAATTCAGTCCCGAGTTTTCGTTGACCGGCTCCTATGGATTCGAGAAAGCCTCCAATATGGGCTATTCGGTGCACGACCAATCCGCAGCCGTCGGGGTCGAGTTGCGGTGGCAGCTTTTCACCGGCGGGTTCCGCAGCGCGCAGTTGCGCCGTGCGCAGGCGGAATGGTGGGAAGCGTGTGCGGCGCTGGATCGCAAGCGCCTGGAGGTCAGCGCGGATGTGCGCACGGCGATTGTCAATCTGATCAACGCTCAGGAACAGGTCAAGTTCCATCGCCTGAACCTGAAATCCGCCCGCGAGCACCGCCGGATCATCCGGTTGGAGTATGCTTCGGGCAAGGCGTCGCTGGTGCGTCTTAACGAGTCCCAGCGCGACTACGTGGGAACAGAGGTTGAATTGGCCCGGGCCCGCATCCAATTGCGCCAGGCGTGGAGCGATCTGCGCGCCGCCGCCGGCGCCTACCACGCTGAGCAGACCACGCTCTCCACCGACTCGATACCCACCGTTTCACCTGCGGAGACGAATGGGAATGGCGCTGCGCCGGCCCCCAGTTGACGCCGGTGATGAGGGGGGGGTGCCATGAGTATGACACCCTGTGGAAAGCTCCTGGAGGTGGTGTCGCAAAGGTTTGCAGGGGAAGACGAGAACCGTGATTTACCTGGATAACGCCAGCACGTCCTGGCCGAAGCCTCCGGAGGTCGCCGCGGAGATGACCCGTTTCCTAAACGAAGACGGGGCGAATCCGGGGCGCGCCAGTCACCGTATGGCCCTGGCCGCTTCCGACATGCTCCGCGCGGTGCGCCTGAAGCTGACCCGGCTGTTCGATGCCGATGCTCCTGAGCGGACCATCCTGTGCTTCAACGGTACCGACGCACTGAATATTGCCATCAAGGGTGTGCTTCGCGAGGGCGACCATGTCGTCACCACCCAATTGGAACATAACGCCGTGTTGCGCCCCCTTCAGGCCATGGCCGACCGCGGGTTCATCGAGGTGACCTGGCTACCGATGAACGCCGACGGGTACGTCGATCCCGATGGAATCACCCGCGCGTTGAGACCCTCGACGCGTCTGGTAGCGGTAACACATGCCAGCAATGTGACCGGCCTGATCCAACCCGTGGAGGCGATCGGTCAGATCGTGCGCGCACACGATGCGTTGTTCCTGGTGGACGCAGCCCAGACGGCCGGCGTGTTGGACATTTCCATCCCGGTAATGCACATCGATCTGCTGGCGGTGCCGGGTCACAAATCACTACTGGGGCCCACGGGAACCGGCGCGCTGTGCGTCGGCGACCGTGTCGATCCCCGGCCGTGGCGCGAAGGCGGAACCGGCGGCGACTCCTCGACACTTACGCAGCCGACCCAATACCCCTACGTTCTGGAAGCCGGCACCCCCAACGCGGTGGGGTTTGCGGGGCTGGGTGCAGCATTGGACGTCCTCAATCCGCCCGGCACCCTGGCACACGAGCGGAGGTTGCTTGCGCGGCTGGTGGATGGTCTCGGCGAGTTGGACGGCGGGCGGATAATGGGCGACCCTGAGGTCTCGCGACGGGTAGGCACCATCTCCTTGTGCTTTTCCACGATGCGCCCTGATGAGGTCGGCGCCGCGCTGGACCGATCGTTTGACATCGCCGTGCGGGCCGGTCTGCACTGTGCCCCGCTGACACACAAGGCGCTGGGGACGTTTCCCGACGGCACGCTGCGCGTAGCGCCAGGCCGCTATACCACCGCGGAAGAAATCGACCGACTCATCGAGGCGCTGCGCGAGATCGTCGGCGCGTAACACAACGCTTTGCCACCTACGTGTTGCCGGGCGGTTCCTGTCCCCTGGCACCTCTCAAGACGCCGCTCAAGATTCGAACGGATGTTCCCCCTTGCCTCGATCTCCTCTGGCGCGGCTTTGGAGATGTTGGCAATGGTGCGATGTTTGACCTTGCCGTTTTCGCGGTAAGACTATCGCCAGAGATGGCGGGTATAGGTTTTGCTGTTGGCGGTCACGGTGGAGGAATCGACGTACATAGTGAGCACATAATGTACGCTGCGTGAGC
>JAUWNF010000507.1 GCA_030612785.1 Phycisphaerales bacterium | reverse complement strand
GGACTCCGACACGGTAAGCGCGACGCTGCGCGTGGAAGCGGTGATGGCGGCGGCCACGGCGTGGCGGGCGCCGAGCCCCTGCGGCAAGTCTTCACCGGCCAGCGTGGGACGCAACGTAGTGCCCGCGGACATGATTACCCCGTTGCCCTTGAGCACAAACGCGCCGTCGATAGAGCAGAACTCCTTGACCGTCTCTTTCATGGCATCGTCGAGGATGTTCCGCTCTTTCTCGGTGTAGCCGCGGAAGGGGTTGATGATGTTCTGCTGGCAGTATTGCTTGACCTCGCGGTAGGCCCCGATAACGAACAGCGCCCCGACGGGCTTGCCTTCGCGCCCCTCGTGGGCGAGTTCGAGCATGAGCGTAAGCGCCCGCTGGAAGACCACCCGCCGGACGTGCTCGGTGAGTTTCGGCTGATCGACGGATTGGAACAACTCGTGCTCTTGCCCGACCTGCATGACCAGCAGGCTGTCCACCGGCTGACCTACCATACCGGTTACGAACACGAACACATCGCCGCCGCTGAGCAGGCGCTGGGAGAATGCCAGAATGGTGGCCATCTTGACTTGGCCGATCCGCGTGAGGCTGAACGGCGGGACCTCCAAGTACTTGAGGGAATGTTCCTTGGCCCGGGCGATGTCCTTGGCATCCCGGGCGATAAACAGGATTTCGGTCGGTTTTTTGACCGCGCTACGCAGCTTTTCAATATCCGGGACCGCGTCGAGGTAAACCATCAGCGCGCTGGCGGAAACGGTTTTGGCGATCCGCGCCGCGGACCCGATGATCGATTCGGCGATTTGGGTGGCGGAAGAAGCCACGCTAAACTCCCTCGACAAGGTACTCACATTGTCTCTAACCGGGGCGCGGACTATACTTTGGCTCTGCGGGGTTCACAACCCATGGTTCCCGAACGACCGGACGCCGGCCCGGTAGGCGGAAACACCACGGATATCGGCAGAAAGGAGCCCGGATCGTTGCAGGCGCGCTCGGTAATGCTGATATGCTTGGTATTCCTCGCTGCGGCCGGCGGCGGGCGTGCCGCGGCGCAGCCTGGTGACACCGCTCCGCCGGTGCCGAAGATCGCCCCGGCGGATCAGCAGTTTGTCACCTGGATGGTCCGCCGCGTCCTTGAACAATACGCCGCCGACGGTTCCACGTACGACTCGCCCCACCGGCCGACTCACCTTGCCCGGCTGCGCACTCAGATGGTGGTGACGCTACGCCGTGGGGGAGCGATATGCGGAGTTGGGGTCTCGCCGCCGGCGCCAATTCTCGAAGCGGCGCGGCAGGCGGCCATTGCGGCGTTCGAGGCCGCTACGGACTCCGGGCCGGTAGATTCCGAGTCGTTAGCCCGTACACGCCTCGAGATCGAGGCGATTGGCGAGGTCGCCACTACTCCAATCGTACCTTACTGGGGCAGCGCCCAGTCCTTTGCCTTTCTCGAGCCCGGCGTTCACGGGATTGTGTTGCAGTTGCGGGGCGGCAAGGGCGCGATGCGCCCCAGCGAATTTGTCAGCAACAACCTGTCCGTGCGCCAGGCCCTGCGCCGTCTGAACGAACGCATGAACCCCGCCCATGAAAGCCACCAAGGCATGATGGCCTCTTGGTTTCGGACCACGCATTGGCACGAATTGGAACCGGGCGGGGAGGTGGTCCAGTTGAAGCGGGGGCTGGTCGTTCTCGGCCCCGAGGTCGTCACCGAAGGCACGCTGACGGAGGCGATCCACTCGATTGCGGAGTACATGATCTATCGCCAGTTGCCGAGCGGCGAGTTCTCCTACCAATACGAGCCGTCCACCGACACGTATGCCCAAGAGAACAACTACGTTCGCCAGGCCGACGCCGCCTGGGGTTTGGTGCTATATGCCCGGCAAAGCGGTGCTCAGGCTGTCGTCGAAGCGGCGGACAAGACCACTCGACTTCTAACGCAGCACGTCATGGACTTACCGGGAGTGGAGGGCGCGGGTTACTTCCTGGGTCCGGACGGGTCCACCGATCTCGGCGCCACCGCGCTGCTCTGTCTGGCTTTGACCGATCATCCGCAAGCCGGGCGGTATCGGGCGGTGCGTGACAAGTTGGTAGCCGGTATGTGTTGGCTGCAAAAGCCGTCCGGAAGGTTCATTACCGTGTTCCCCCCTACGCTCCCGGAGCGCGGCTGGGAGACCTTCCCGGGGCAGGCGCTGCTTGCGCTGGCCCGGGTGTACGCGGAGGAACCCCAAGACCGGATTGAGCAGGTCTTCGCGGCAGCGCTGCCGGTCTACCGGGGCGATTTTCGTAAAGCGCCCCAAGCGGATTTCGTCCCCTGGCATACGCAGGCGTTCGCCCTTATGGCCCGAAAGACCGGGCGGCGCGATTACGCCGACTTCGTATTCGAGATGAACGATTGGCTGGCGCAGCACCAACTCGATGCGCGCAACTGCCCGTGGCCTGAGCTGTACGGCGGGATCGATCCTCCCGGCAAGAACGGCGTGAGCGCCGCGACCGCGCTTTATCTGGAGGGCTTTGCGGACGCGCTGGTATTGGCCCGCGAACTCGGTGACGCCGAACGCGCCCGGCGGTATGCGCGGATGGTGCGCGCGGCAGCCCGCCTGGTTCTGCAATTGCAGTTCCGGCGTGCGGAAGGATTCTACGTGCGCAGCGGGATCGATTGTTTCGACGGCGTTCGCAACGCCCCGTGGGACAACCGAATCCGCATCGACAACTGCCGCCACGCCTTGTCCGCATTGAGCCGCGCTCGGGAGGTGCTTTTTTTTGGAGACACGGCGGACAAATGTAGCGTCACCCCTTGTGAGTGACGTAACTTCGAGAAGCGCCGCCCACAAGGGGCGACGCTACATCCTGACGACGTGGATTGCTAAACACGTATTGCCGGAGACGGTACCGGTAATCGACGGAAGAACACTCGAGCCAAACCATGCCCGGTCGAAACGAGAACAGTCAAGGCACCTGGGCGCCCTTACCGGTGGTCGGCGCGGCGGCGGTCTTGCTCGTCATTGCGCTTGAGTCACCCCGGGCGCCCCTGTTTCTGGTTACCGATGGGGTGATCGCGGCGGCGATTCTGGCGGCCGCAGCGCTTACCGGCTTGTGGGCGGTCGCGCTGTTTCGCCTGGGCGATCTGCCGCTTCGCTGGCATCTGCTGCGCGGGGCAGGAGTGGGGGTTGGGCGTCTGGCGTCGCTGGTGCTGGTCCTCGGACTGGCAGGCCTGATGGGGCGGACGTTGTGGGTGGTTCTCTTGGCGTGCGGCGGAGTCGCCGGTGTCGGCAGACTTGGACGACTCGCCCGCAGGTCGGCGGGGATTGCGCCGA
>JAUWNF010000098.1 GCA_030612785.1 Phycisphaerales bacterium | reverse complement strand
ACTGCCCCTGCGGCGCCGTTGGCCAGAAAACCGCCCGCGGTCTCGACCTTAGTGCTGCCGATCTTTATCATCAGGTTGGCTGCCGCGTTCAGCACCAACGCTGCGCAAAGTGCGATCACGTGTTGCATCTGCTGCTCCCGTTAGCGTCCTCCCAGCCGCGTTCCGTCGGGGTCAGGTTCTCCCAGTTGTCGAACAGTCGGCCCCACTCGCTGTTCCGGGCCTCGTCGACGCGCCGGCGCCCGATGGTGGGCAGCCAAAAGACATCATGGTAGAGCACGCTGGCCAGGTAAGACCACGGTGCCAGCCAGGTCTTGAGCGACCATTCGACGTATTTCTTCAGGTTGCCCCAGTAAATCCGCTGCTGCATGCGTCCGGCGAAGGTCATGTTTTTGTACGGGCCGACGAACTTCCAGTTCTCCTCGGCCAGGTGGGTGTCGCCGACGATCTCGATTTCCCTGGGATCGCCCACGCCCAGACCCATCTCGTGGGCCAGGCGAATGAACTTGATGTCCAGCGGGTTGAAGCCCATCAGCTTGGCGGAGATAGCATCGATGGCGACCTGGTCGGCCGACGCCAGAATCACATTCTTAACGTGGGGGATCATGCAGCGCGGGCCGGGACCGTCGCCGGCCAACGTGCCGTCCATGACCGCGAAGATCCCCTTGTGAATATACTGCTGAATCATCAGGAGATCCACCAGGGTCTCGTGAATGACCGGGTGCGTCCAGTGACGTTTCTCGTTCAGCAGACCGCCGAAGGCGTTCTTCATTGCCCCGGTCATAGTGGTGAAGATGTGCGTCTTGACCGTCGGCAGGTGGATGATGTTCTCGCCGAGAAAACGCTGCGGGACACTGAAACCCTTGGGGTAGACCTTGCCCAGCACCAGCAGTTTGGAGGCCAGATCGCCGATGGCGTCGCGGACGTTGATCCACGGTTCGCCGTCGTAAAGGTGCACGTTTCTGATCCCGTGGGCCTGCACGACGGGCAGGTGCTTGTTCTCGCGCTCACCCTTGCGGGCACTGACCACTACCGTGCGGTTGTGACAGGCGTGCATCAGGTCGCGGGAATACCCGTCGCGCAGCATGGCCTTGATTACCCCATCAAGCTGCCAGGGGGTCGTCGAGCACGCCGGGTAGTAGTAGTGCCAGGAGATGTTCACCTTCAAGGCGGTATCGACCGCCCGATCGATAGTGTCCTGATACCCCGCCAGGTTCATCAGGCGATGGTAGTCCTCCAGAATGGTGGCCGGCCGCGTTCGCAGAATGGCTACTTTGGATCGCATACGTTATCCGTTCTTACCGGACACACGAATGATTCTGCTCTAGGACTCTGCTCTGATGGCTCCTGTGCCAACAACTCACATTACACCTCAAGCGCCGAAGTGACTTTAATCAGCCAGCGGAGCACGGTTGTTCACCAACAGATGTTTACTCGACATTTCCACGCTTTATCTCACCTGTGGGCTTGATCCAGGTTTTCCCCTGATCTTTTATCGGCAAACCGTTGAACCATTTCCGCACGGCCTCGGGCCTCAATCCCTCGCCCCTCTCTTGGATCACGTTGCGATAGACCTCGAGAAACCAACCGATCGCCATGCCGTCGATGCTGGCGCACTGCTCCTCCTTATTCGTCCTTGTGAAATCCACCAAGTAGACATACCAGCCGTTATTCCCCGACCCGCGAGCTCTTACGGAAAGATAATGGCGGTCCTGAACGACCATACAGGTCGGTACATTAGTGAGCTGAGCAGTGCCTGGGTTACAGACTAACTCGTTCTCGCTAATTGCTTTCGAGACATACTCGGCAAATGTCCCGAAGTTCACCCCATCACGTCCGTAGACGAATGTAACAGGGCGTAGGCTCGAAGGTCCTCTTAAGCGTTCGATAGACTGGTGCCAGCCTAGTATTTCTTTGAATTTCCCCTTGTTGATCTTTGATTTGACCTCGATCGCAGCCTTAGCAGCCTTGAGTCTGACGACGACGAGATCTTCCCACCTATAGAGGGGAGGGGTCTCGCACGGTGCGTGGATGAGCAGATCGCACTGCTTCGAGGGTTGCCCTCTACCGTCTCGGATGAAGCCGGTGTCCACTCTAAGACCACCTGGCGTTGCATCACGGACGAATTTCGCGACGAATCTTTCGCGCAGTACACCGCGCGTTTGTGCGTGCTCTATATAACACCCCATCTTAAGGTCTTCACCTTCGAGCACCTTCGCAATGCCCTGACAATACTGAGCGTCAAAACCCGCCATGCGTAACTAACCTCGGGATGCGCGTTGCAAAACGACTGTGGAGGCTCTCCTATCCCGTGGGCGGACCGGGGTACTGCCGCTCTGTGAGCAGTAGAGGCAGTGGCGTTTGTCCCCCCGCCCTCGTTAAACCGGAGGCGTTTTCTTCAGCGAACTCCCTGGGGCAATCACGCGCTCAGGATGCTGTTGCTCCAGCTCCCGCAGGTGTTCGCAGAGCTTCCCCACGTCGTTCCCGAACTGCTCAGAGATCCTCTGCCGAATCGCCCGGACTTCGTCGATCAGTGGATCGGTTGATGTCGTCTCCGGCTCGATGGTGCTCACTCGTCATACTCCCACAATACACCCGTGCCATGATCTGCCCAACTCTGGCTCCAGTCCCAAGGACCCACCGCTGTTTTCAGTAACAGGTGTCGTCGAAACCTGCGGGCACACTCCCTAAGGCCAGACCGAGGAACCTGCTTCACTCTTGTATTATATTCGCCGGTTTGGCACGTCAAATCCCCGCGGTCAGCTACCGGCGGTTTTCAGCACGATCCCCAGCGCAATAGCCCCCCACAGCCCGATAGTAAGCAACAAGGGAACGTCCTTGAGGATGATTTCCGTCGGGCCGGCCCGGTCGCCGAACTCGATCAGCATTGCGTAGCGAAAGAGTCCGTAGGCCACCAGCGGCAGCGTGTACAACAGGTATTCCTTCTGAAACGGCGGCTGGTATTTTTCCGACGTGTCCATGGTGTACAGCAAAAAGGTGATGATGGCGATGCCCGCCGACACGCTGATCAGGTGATTCAGCAACTCAGGCGTGTAGCGCAATAGCGTGGTCCGGTGTGTACCGGCCTCTTCGCGGCTCTCGAAGGCCGCCAACTCGCAGCGCCGCTTACCGAAACCCAGGAACATGCACAAGGTGAACGTGCACACGATCAGCCAAGGCGAAACCACCGCCTCCACCGCCTCGGCACCGGCCACCGCCCGCAGCACGAAGCCGATAGCTAGAATGATGACGTCGAGGATCGGACGCTGCTTGAGGGCGGCGGAGTAGGCCAGAATCAGCACGAGGTATGCGGCGACGATATAGCCCACCATCGGCGGCAGCCAAAGTCGCACCAGGAGCATACCGGCGAGGCAGAATACCGCCGCGAAGATCCAAGCCGAATACGGGGCGATCACACCCGACGCCACCGGACGATGCCGCTTGTGCGGATGCAGCGCGTCCGCCGCTCGATCCATCGTATCATTGATAGCGTACCCGGCACTGGACACCAGGCAGAACCCGAAAAAGGCGATGATGGTGTTCCACACCGAGGGCGAATCGCCCAGCTTGAGCGCAAACAGCGGGCCGACGAACACCGCCAGGTTCTTGACCCATTGATGAGGTCGGGCAAGTTGGACGTAGTGCTTCAACAATGGACCTTGTTTCTCCTCAAGCGTCCGGTGGTGGACCGCACCCAAACCGGCGCAGGGTGGAGTAGCGATACGCTCACCGCCCTGGCTAATCGTCGTCGGTCAGCTCCTCGACCTTCTCCTTGACTCGCTCCACCGCCTGAGTGGTCGCCTTCTTGGCAGCGTTGGCATAGGGCTTGGCCTTTTCCACCGCCTGGGTAGTCGCGGTCTTGACCTTCTTGACGTAAGGCTTGGCGTCTTCCACCGCCTGGGTAGTGGCCCGGCGGACGTCTTCGATCGCCTGGGTGGTCGCTTTCTTGGCCTTCTCCACCGCCGGACCGACCTCCTCAGTGACCTTCTCCGCGGTATCCTTGGCCTTCTCTGCACCCTTCTCGGCCGCCTCACGGGCTTTGTCGATATGCTCTTCCTTGCAGCCGGAGGCCGGCAGCAACAGCGCGATAGTGAACACCAGCAACGATTTGGTCCAAGCTCTCATGGTACACCTCCTCAGTATTTCGGACGGCGGCCACACCATACCGCACATTGCCTGGAGCGGCAAACGAGTCCATCGCATCCGGTACGGTTGGGTAGGCGTTAGCGTAGTGGGTAGGATCGTGTGGCACGGACAAGCGGAGCCCCGGCGCGCCGGGGCTCTGCTTGTTCGTGCCACCCATCGTATCATAAACGGGTGCCCCCTCTCGGCGTCAGGTACACGTCGTACCGCGCGATCTTGCCTTTGTAGCTCATCGTCGGTGTGGGCGCCAGTGGCGGGGCGCGCGGCGTCCGCGTGCCCCCCACCCGCGCCCGCGCGACCCGCCGGGCCGACTCCGGCAACGCGCCGGCATCCGGATCGTCACCCACCAACCGCCGGAGAAGACGCATCTCCTTTTTGGGAAGGGCCGACTTCTTCCTGGGCGAATACATCGGATCGAGATACACCACCTCGGGCGCCTCTTCGCCGGACGTGCCCGCCAGCACCTCACGCGCATCTCTGACGACCAGTCTGATCCGGTCGCGAATAACCTGCTTCAACTCCGGGTTAGTCGCGGCCCGCTGGAGGGCGTCACGCAACATCACGCCAAGCACCGCACAGCGATCCACGGCCGTCACCTTGCAGCCCAGGACTGCCAACACCATGGCGTCGCGACCGAGCCCCGCGGTGGCATCCAGAACGGTGGGCCTGCCCTTGGCCAGCCCAATGGCCGACGCAAGGGGCTCTCGGGGTGAAGTGGTCGCCAGCCGGTGGGCGGTCGCCCCGGCACCGCCGAATTGCACTTTCAGCGGACCCGCGGCACCGCACCCGGTTTCACGGAGTTCCAAACCATGTTCGGTGACGACCAGCAGCAGATCGAAACCGGCGGCGTCCTCGACGACCAAGGGTAAATTCAGCTCCTCAGCCAACGTGGTCGCCTGGGATCGGAGTTGCTCGTCGGGCGCGGCGACAGACACCCCGATTCGGGGGGGCGTCCATCCGGCTCGATCTCGCCGCGACGATTCGCGAGGTGCACGTCTTCGTGGTACTGGCGGGGACATCTTTCCAGAGCCTGTCGATTTAATCGGTAGCGTCGCCCCTTGTGGGCGGCGCACCTGCGTTTTTCGCCACCCACAAGGGGTGACGCTACATCTGGGGCCGTCACGAATGACTAAACCGACAACCCCTTCAGGTCTGCGCCGAGCGGTCCTTGGCCGTGGTTGGACTATTCCTCCACCGTCGGGAAATCGATGTTTTGCGCTTGTCTACCGGTAAGTTAACGCTTATGGGCGTAGAGCCCCTGGTGTTTCAACGATCCAAATGTCGGTCGGGGACTGCTCGTCTTCGGTGCGGTGACTCTCGAAGCCCACCCAGCGTCCGTCCGGTGACACCGATGGTGCGCCGTCTTCGTGGTGTTCGCTGAAGGTGATCCGGACGGAGGCGGCGAAGCCTTCGTCCGAGTCGGAATCGGGGACGAAGAACGCGACGATGTTCGGCAGCGGGAGTTGGTCACCCTCTACCGGATATTCGGAGGAGCTGGCGATCCACCGTCCGTCGGGCGACCAGGAGTTGTCGGTGTTGAAGTGCTCGGCGGCGTTGCTCACATTGATGGGGTCATCCCCGTCGGTATCGATCACGTAGATGTCCCACTGGTCGCCCGCGCCTTCGGACGGGAGGCGGCGTTGAAACAGGATTCGCTCGCCGTCGGGTGACCAGTTGGGCAAGCGATCGTCGTAGTCCTCGCCGTCGCGTTTCGTGAGTTGGGTCAGTTCCGTTCCGTCCGAGCGCACCTTGAAGATGGTGCCCCGCTGTTCCAGTTCGGTAGAGGCCTCGGTGTCGGCCTCAAAGACGATCCACTCACCGTCCGGCGACCAGACCGGTTCGATCCAATAGGGCGGTTCGTCGTGCGTAGTGATCCGTCGGAGACCGGTCCCATCAGGGCGAATCGCCCAGAGGTCGTCGGACTCCTCCCGATCCGAGGCGAAGACGATTTCACCGTTCACCGCATTCCAGGCAGCGCCCGGCACATTGACGTTGTCCTGATCTTCGGCTGGCGTGATCCGGTGAGCATCGCTTCCGTCGGTGTTGACGATCCAGAGTTCCGCAGGTCCTTCGTTGTAGCCGTTCGTGAAGAGTGTAAACACGATCTGGCTTCCGTCCGGCGAGAAGGCGGGGTTCTGGGCGCTGGCGTCGGAATGGTCGAGGTTGCTTGCGGAAAGCAGTAGTATCGCGCCGTCGGAGCGGAGGGTCGGCTGAAGGTCGCCGTCGGAATCTGCGCTGCCGCCCCGACCGCCGCCCCCGCCCGTATCGCAGCCAAGCGGCAGGATCCAGGCAAGGAGAAGAACAAGCAGGACGCTCCGGACAGAAAAGGGAGTTTGCACGGCCAGTCCTTTCACGTGAACACACCGCGGCTCGTCAGGCTTGTGGCCGCAGAGCTGCGCCTGCGCGAAAAACCTGCTCCGCCTGACGCCGACACCCCATCTCCTCCTGTCGACCCTGCCGAACCCGCGGTGGGAAACCCACACGCCCGAGCTCAGCCGCCGTGCTACGACGGCCAAGGGTAGATTCAGCTCCTCAGCCAACGTGATCGCCTGGGATCGGAGTTGTTCGTCGGGCGCAGCGACAGACACCCCGATTCGGGGGGGCGCCCACCCGGTCCGATCGCGCCGCGCCGCTTCGCGAGGTGAACGTCTTCGTGGCACTGGCGGGGACATCTTTCCAGAGCCTGTCGATTTAATCGGTAGCGTCGCCCCTTGTGGGCGGCGCCCCTGCGTTTTTAGCCCCCCACAATGGGTGACGCTACATCTGGGGCCGTCACGAATGACTAAACCGACAACCCCTTCAGGTCTGCGCCGAGCGGTCCTTGGCCGTGATTGGACTATTCCTCCACCGTCGGGAAATCGGCGTTTTGCACCCAGGCGGTTGTGAAAACACTCTGCAGCGGGTTGGTGGGAATCCGCGTGCTGTTCTGGGGATCGGTTCCATATTCGATATTGAAACCGTCGAAGCCGACGTCCTCACCGCGCCAGACATAGTACGCGTAGTTCCAGCCATACTGCTCGAACAGGTCGATCTCGTCGCCCACGAAGGTCACAGCGCCGGGTACCCAGCGAAACGCGCCGAACTCGCCAACGTAGATGGGCACGCCATGCTGTTGGGAGAACTCCACTGCGGGCTGCAAGTTGTTCTCCAGCCAGCTCCGGTCGAAGTTGATGGTCTCCCCCTCGTCCTCGACCACGCTTGGATAGCTGATTGTGGGGTCGGTCTCCTGATTCGTATAGACGTCAGGATCGTAGGTGTGCAGGCTATACACGGTTCGGGAATCGCCGGTCGGTTCCAGGGCCGGAAACCATGATGCGCTGCCCCAGTGCAGACTATTGACGATAATGGGCGTATCCGGATCAACCTCGCGGATCGCGGTGGTGATCTCGCCGGCGAGGGCATTCCAGTCGGCCAGCGTTCCCTCGTGTTGCTCCTGGAACGCTTCCGGAGTGAGCGTCCCCTCGGGGTCCAACCAAGCGTTGACATGCGGTTCGACCATCAGGTTATAACCGACGACGGCGGGGCTGTCGTGATAACGCCCGGCCATATAGCCCCACATGTCGATCCAGGCGTCGTGCGCCGCCTGGTCCGTCCAGACGGTCGTCAAGGCATCACCCCCGGTGATCGCCGCTTCGTTCCGACCGGGACCGGTACGGGGATGAATCACCACGTAGATGCCGATTTCTTCCGCCCAGCCGACCAGGTTGTCCAAGTGCTCTTGGGCGGTCGTATCGACCTCGTAAGGCGGTTGCTCCGTAAACAGGCCTGAGTAGGATGCATTGATCAGATTCGCGCCCAGGTCTTTCAGATCCTGTACGTCTTGCCTAGTGATGAGCTCAGCGCAGGATGTGGGGCCTTGTTCTGTCGCAAACAGGCGGCAGAAGTGCAGGTCGGCCCCGCGCAACCGGGTTTGCCCCGACGACCACAACTCCCATTTGTCCGACGGGGTTGTGCCGTCCTCGAGGTCGTTTCCGTTGCCGTCGTCGTCATCGCCAGTCCCCACGGTGAAGCTGAAAATGCACGACGGCTGAAGGGGCGTACCATCGGTGAACCACAATTCGTAGATGGTCACCGTGTAGGTCGTTCCCGGCTCCAGGTCTTCGACGGGGGTTATGGTGAGCGTGGTGTTGTCCGCCGACCAACTAAGGTCGTACTCGATTAGCGGATCGATTTCACCACCGATGCTATCGGGGTCGGCCGTCTTGGAGAATGTTACAGTTATGGTGCTGCCGGGCGGCACGTTCGCCGCCCCCTCTGCCGGGTTGGTGCTCACGGCCTGGCCGGCGGTAACACCGTCAAGCCCGCCTCCGCCCCCACCACCGTCGCAACCGGCGACCAGGGCAACACTAATGGGAACAACGATCAGAAACCACCATCTTGACAGTGCAGACTTCACGATACGACCTCCTGCTGTCGCCAGCCAATGGGATACCGAGTAGCAAACACGCCCGGTGAGCGCACCGGAATATCGGCTCGTAGAAGAAGACGGAGGCACACTTGCCGGGTTCGACCGGCGACTCCACCGCGACCAACGTACCTTAGCAGCGAAGTCATGGATGCCCGTCTCCACTCTTGCCATTCAGTTCGCGGGCACCGCCCGCACAAGCAGACTGTTTTCGAAGCTGACGTCGAGGGTCGCCAGCGGACCTTCCACGGTGCCCAGATGCTCATCTTCAACATAGCGCTCGACGCGATAGGTCCCGGCACCGAGACCACGCAACTCCACTGGACCGGTGTAGGTCGCTCCCCAGGGCTCGACGAAGAATCCGTAGTAAATGACCTCCTCTTTGCGAAGCGCGTGCGCCTCCGGTTGGTCGAAGCCGTAGTCGTACAGTTCCCCGAGATACTCACCGGAGGAGAGCTCGAGTTTCTTTCCGAGGGTTAGCCACTTCCAGTACCAATCCCACTCAACATCCGAGTCGAACGCAGTGTACTTCGTCTGCAACACTGCGCCAACACCCAGGCATGAGGCGAAGTCGGGTGTATCATCATCCCGTTCATTCTCCTCCGCATCGATCAGAACGGACAGCTCGACGTGATCGCAGAGCACCGGGGCTGATGCGCCGAAGAACGCCTTGAGGACCTTGGTCCGGTAGCGCATCTGCCTCGAACCGATCGGGTCGGAGGTAATGAGCTGGTTCTGGTGCGGATAGAGATAGAAGTTCTGCGGAACGCCGCAGTTG
>JAUWNF010000625.1 GCA_030612785.1 Phycisphaerales bacterium | reverse complement strand
CACCCCGGACTGAAAGCTGCCCAGGCGAGCGTCGCCCGGGATGTTGGCCTCGATCCACGGAACCACCGATAGGTACTTATTGAACTGCATCTCCACCTCGTCGACCTCGAACTCGTGGGCCATCTGGCAGTAGAAGACCAGGCCGTAGGCGGACGCCAGGATGCCCAAAAGGGCGGCCCGCGCAGCGTTCGAGCGCCGAGCAAGCACGCGTACTGCCGCGTCGCGCAGCCACCCACTGAACAGCGTGAAGATCAGGATGACCGGGTAATAATAGCGATAGTAGTAATACTGGCCGAAGACGTGGAAGCTGTAGACCACGATCCATAATAAAGCCGGTAAGCGCAGAAAATCGAGAGCCCCGGCGCGACATCCGTTCGGAGGCCCACCGGAGGCGGACGGAGACTGACCCGCCCGTTCAGAAGTGGGCGATGACGGCCCCTGTTGACCCGCCATGTTGGTGTGAAAAAGCCGGGCGCGAATCGGCGCGCGCCACCAAGGCCAGGTGACCCATCCGATCAGAAGCAGCACCACTGCGGCCAACGAGACGTGCGGGGCCGCGGACGGAATGCGCCCGGCGGGGTAGTTTTGAACGAGGTTGTTGACATACGTGGTTTCGGTGCCCTGGAGGTACGAGGTCAGCGGAGTGAGGGCGGCCCAGAGCGCGGCGCTGCTCAGAAGGTTATCGACCTGGAATTGCCACGGCGCATCTTCCGGGTCGAAGGCGTCCGGGCCGCGATAGTCGAAGTAATTCGGGCGATTCACAAACCCGAATCTGGCGGAGATGAACCGGACCGCCGGCCCACTGTCAGGGACGATCGTTCCCCGAGTCATCCAACAGGTAATCAGCCACGGCGACAGCACGACCAGCCCGGCGGCGAGCGCCGCGCCTGCGGGGACGATGCGCCGCCGCAGGCTCCGGCGGTTGCGCCACAGCCAATCGAGGGAGATGGACAACAGACAGAACGCGGCGTCGATACGCGCCAGCAATACCAAGCCACTCAACGCACCGAGTCCCACGTAAGCGCGCATGCCCTGTCGCTCAGACTGCACGAAGCGGGACAGGTAAAACCAGATCAGCAACCCCAGCGCAAAGCCGTACACGGGCGTCTCCATGCCGTTGGACTCGGCGACGACGAAGTAGGGGGAGACGGCCCAGAAGAACAAGACGAAGAGGGCGGCCGACCGATTGAAGGCGCGACGGGCGATGCAATAATACATCCACCCGGCACCGGTGGCGAAGATCGCCTGGAGCGTTCCCGCCCAGTGGATCGGTGCGATCCGGTCACCGTGCTCGACGAGCCAAAAGATCGGCACCAGCAGGAACACGTAGAGGGGCTGAAACCCGTTGGTGACGTGTACGCCGTCACTGGTCATGCCCAACCCGGCCGCCAGATTGCGGGCTATGCTCATGCAGAGAAACGAATCATCCGACCACAGGGTGTGCCCGAGCACAAAGCGATGGTCCAGCCAGGCGATCCTGAGACGCGCCGCGAAGCCTACTGCCAGCAACAGGACCACCAGCACGGCGGTTAACCATGCACCGACGTTGCGTGATCGTGTGGTGGAGGAGGTCTTCGTGGTCACTGGCGACTCCGTGGAGACGCAGGGGCTAATGCCGTTTCCGCTACAACCGTTTCGTAGCAGCCTGCGAGAGTACGTGTTTAGCGTTGGGTGGCATGCCTAAGCGGAGCATAGCGACGCGCAGGCATGTATCGGTCGTTCACCTGTCGCTCGGCGGAATACTCCCCACGTTCGGCACTATCGTGCTTCCCCGGCGACTTCGATGAAGATCGGGCTGGACCAGACCCACTCCCCATCCGCTTGGACGATTCGCGCATAGTAGTAATCGCCGGTCTTCGCCGGCCCGGGATCGCTCCACTCCCACGAGACGATCGGCCCTTCGCCCGCGCGCGCCTCCACCTCGCGGTTGTTCTTGACGATGGCCACCGTGGAAATGGGCGCGTCGCCGAGAACGGAGACGGAAAACTCGCGGGGACTATCGCGACCGGACAGGCGAACGACACCTCCCATCGGCGTATCGCCCATGTGGAAGCGCAGGATCGTCCGGCACCCGGTCGTAGCGTACACCCGCCGCGCCCGCAGCGCCTCGAAGATTGCCTCGCGGGTCAGCGCCCTCGCATAGATGCCCGCCAAACCCGCCCGGGCGCCGGGACTGCCGATTCCGGGATGACCGTCGTGGCTGTCACCGGAGCCGATGAGGCCCAACCGATACCCGCGGGCCAACGCGGATTGCACCATTCCCGACGCCACCGGCGAGGTGATGCAACGCGGGTGCCCCACGTATTCCGACACCCCGTGCACTGACGCCATTTCCACCACCGGCTGATACGCGGGGTCGTGATACTTCCAGCACGTGGGTATCGGGGCCCCTCCAGTGTGGTGCGGGATGGTCAGGCAATTCCGACCGGCCAGCAGCTTCCAG
>JAUWNF010000191.1 GCA_030612785.1 Phycisphaerales bacterium | reverse complement strand
GGCATGCCTAAGCGGAGCGTAGCGACGCGCAGGCATGTATCGGTCGTTCGCCTATCGATCGGCGGAATACTGCCCACGTTCGGCACCACCGGCACATCCCCTTGGCAGGCGACGTAACGCAATCTCAATCCACGGGTTGATTGATACATGCCTGCGCCGGCCTCTGGCCGGCTTAGGCATGCCACCCCCGTACCTGCTCCTGTCACGCCAACTCCCCGCCATCGTCAATCGCCTTACCGTCGTCCGCAGCAGTTCTTGTACTTCTTCCCGCTGCCGCAGGGGCAGGGCGAGTTGCGGCCTACCTTGGGTCGTTCGCGGCGGATGGTCTCGACCTTCTGCTCGACGCCCTGGGCGCGCATGGCGGCCAGTTGGTCGCGGGCCGCGGCGGCGCCGGCGAAGGCCGCACCGGTCGCGTCGCGGTGCGAGAGCTGCATCTGCTGCGTGAGGGCCGCCTGGGCCGCCGCGTCACCGGTCATCTTCACCTTGAAGATCATGTCGGTGACCCGCTCGCGGATCCGCGACCACATCTCCTCGAACAGGTCGCGCCCCTCGATGGCGTATTGGCTTTGCGGGTGCTGCTGGTCCCCGCCCATAGGCCGTTGCATGATCGCGTGCTTGAGGTGATCCATTTCCAGCAGGTGGTCTTTCCACGCCTGATCGTAGATGCGCAGCAGCACGTAATGCTCCAGGCGCGAAAGCTCCCAGCGCAACATCTCGCGCCCCTGCTCGAGCAGTGCGTCGCGAACCTCACGGTCGTGCTGCTCGAAGGCGCGCTGATCCCAGGCGCGCCCCACGCGCCTCCGGGTCCAGTCGATCATCTCCTCCTCGGTCATGCCGGCGAAGGCCTCGTCGAATTCTGCCTGCAACCGACCGCCGGTCAGGAACTCTTCGTTCAAGGCCACCAGCATGTCGAAAACCTCGCCCGCGGACTTGCCCTGCACGGCCTCCAGGGTCCAGCCGACGTTGAACTTGGAGTTGGCCCAGTGGACGACGGACTCCGCCACGAACGCACTATCGCTCTGGGCCTCTTGGAACGCTCGATCGACACACGTCTCCACCGGATAGCGAATCTCGCGCTGCAGGTACGCTTCGCGGACCTGCTTCTTGAGCAGGTCGCAGATCTCCTCGGCGACGAGGTCTTGAACGTCCTCCGTCTTGATGTCGATGTTGAACTTGTTACGTGCCCATTCGGTCAGGGCCGACCTGGCGTAGTTGGAATCGAGGTACACCGCGACTCCGTCGAGGGAGAGTTGCTCGTAATGCTGTTCCGCAGCCTCGATCAACGCGTCCGCGATGTCTTCCCGGGTCATCTTGCGGAGCTGGTTCTGGGTGGTTTTGAATTCGTAGGCCCGTTGCCCCCAGGCCAGCAACCCGCCCACGTCCCATTCCGACGGCGGGGCTTCTTCCTCGATGTATTCGCCCAGCGAGGTGGTGATGGTTTCCCGGGCATCGTCCTTGGACCGCTTGCGGATGGCTTCCTGGACCGACTCCGGATCCTCGTTACTGACTTTGGATTCCGGGATGTTGAGCTCGAAGTTGTTCCGGCACCATCCGACGATGCAAGACGCGGCGTAGTTGGGAGCCAAAAACTGGCCCACCGCGTCGTCGATCGAGTCGTCTATGGTGTCGAAGATCAGTTGCCGCAGACCGTGTCCCTCGAGGATTCCCTGTCGACTGGTGTAGAAGTTCTTGCGCTGGAAGTCCATGGGCTCGTCCCACTCCAGCAGATGCTTGCGTGTGGAGTAGTTCCGCTCTTCGACCTTCTTCTGGGCGCGTTCGATGCCCTTGGACAGGCGTTTGTCTTCCAGACTGGTGCCCTCGGTGAACCCGAGCTTCTCCATCATCTTCAGCATCCAGTCGGGCATGAACAGCTTGAGCAGATCGTCCTCCAGGGAGAGGAAGAAACGCGATGCCCCGGGATCACCCTGGCGCCCGGAACGCCCCCGAAGCTGGTTATCGATGCGCCGGGCCTCGTGGCGCTCGGTGCCGATGATGTGTAGCCCACACGGGGCGTTGATCGTGCACACCTTACGGCCCAGTTCGGGGAAGCGCGGGTCGAGCTTGGGTTTGAAACAGTGCGCGCAGTTCGTCGCCGGGTCGTATTCCTGGCAGTAGATGCAACACTTGGTGGATCCGGGTGGATACAGGGCGATGGAGATGTCACCGTTGCCGCTCGCGGCCTGACCGTCGCCGTTCCCGCCGTCGGTGCGATCGCCGGTCTCGGGGACCTTGCACTTGGGGTACACCACACCCTCTTCGAGCTTGATGTCGGTGCCGCGCCCGGCCATGTTCGTAGCGATGGTCACGTTGCCCAGCGGGATCGGGTGTGCCCCGCGGGTAGGAAGCGTGCGATGGCCCGCCCGCTCCACGATCTCCGCCTCGCGGGCGTGGTTCTTGGCGTTGAGCACTTCATGCTCGATACCGTAGGTCTTTTCCAGTAGCTTGGAGAGCTTCTCGGAGTTTTCCACGCTGGTGGTACCGACCAGGATGGGGCGCCCGGTCGCCAGGTCCCCCATCTCTTCGTCGTAAGTATCCATCAACAGGCTGGTGACCTTGGTGTCGCCGTACTCGGCGGCCTTGAATTGCCTCAAGGCCTCGTTGATGCGCGAGACATCATGCCCCATCCGCTCTGAGATCGGTCGCAGCGCGGAGAGCACGTTCGCGAGCACAAAGGGGTCCGCGGGGCGCCCGCGGCGGTGCACCTCGTGGATTTCCTCGACGATGTACTGGTACTTCTGCGCGGTACTGCGGCAGACCTTATCGTTGTGCTCGTTGCGGTTGACTGGGCGGTTGGTAGGAATCTCCACTACGTCGAGCTTGTAAATCTTGGCGAACTCAGTGGCTTCGGTCAGCGCCGTCCCGGTCATACCGGCCAGGGTCTTGTAGAGCTTGAAGTAGTTCTGGATGGTGATGGTGGCCAGGGTCTGGGTTTCTTCCTTGATAGGCACGCCTTCCTTGGCTTCGATGGCCTGGTGCAGCCCGTCGGACCACTGCCGCCCGATCATGAGCCGCCCGGTGAACTCGTCCACGATGATGATCTCGCGGTCCTGCACCACGTATTCCTTATCCCGTTCGTAGATCACGTGGGCGCGCAGGGACTGTTCGATCAGGTGGGGTCGGTCCATGTTCTGGCCCATGTAGAAGCTGCCGATGCCGGCTTCATCCTGGGCCAAGGCCACCCCGTCGTGGGTCAAATGCGCCGCCTTGCGCTCGAGTTGCACGTTGAACAGTTGCTGATGCCCAATGGCCTCCGCCTCCTCCTCGGGGACCAGATAGGGATCGACCTTGAAGCGTTTGAAGGCGTCCTCGAACTTGGGGTGCTGGGCCATCTGCTCGGGCGGGTGGTCGCCCCACGCCGCGATCCGCCGCTGCGTCTCGCTGTTGTTGCTGTTCTGCTTGCGGACCAGCAGGCGAGCGATGTTGTCGGCCCATTTGTAGCGGTTCACGTCATCGCGGGCCGGCCCGGAGATGATCAGCGGCGTCCGGGCCTCGTCGATCAGGATCGAGTCCACTTCGTCCACGATCACATAGTCCAAGTGCCCCTGCACCTGGTCTTCGTGCCGCAGCTTCATGTTGTCGCGCAGGTAGTCGAAGCCGAATTCGCTGTTCGTGCCGTAGGTAATGTCGCAGGCGTAGGCCGCCTGGCGGATGCCCTCCGACCCGCCGGGATCGACCTGGGACTGGATGTACCCCACGGTCACGTCGAGCATGGCGAAGATCGGTGTGGCGAACTCCGCGTCGCGCTTCACCAGATAGTCGTTGACGGTCACGACGTGGACCTTGTTGCCTTCAACGACCCTCATGTACGTCGCCAGGTGGCAAACGATGGTCTTGCCCTCACCGGTGCGCATTTCCGCCACCGCCCCGTCGTAGAGCACCTTGCCGCCGACAAGCTGGCAGTGAAAATGCCGGTGATTCTGCGCCCGGCGGGAGGCCTCGCGCACCGTGGCGAAGGCCTCGGGAATGATGCTTTCGGATGGCTCACCGTCGGTGATACGCTGTTTGAACTCGGCGGTTTTGGCTTTGAGCTGCTCGTCGGTGAGCTTAAGATAATCCGGCTCCAGTGCTTCGACGCCGTCCGCGAAGTGGGAGTATTTCTTGACCAACCGATCGTTGCGCGAGCCGAAGATCTTGGCAAACAGGTTTCCGATGTATTCTGGAGCACCCACGGTTACACCTCGTCATGCTGGATTAGTCATACTTGTAAAGCACCGGAAGAAGAATTGAAAATTGAGAATGGAGAATTGAAAAGTCGGGTTCTCCGCGGTGGATAGCGCCTTCGTAGCACCCTTGGACGCGAGTGTTTTGCACCCTTCTTTTCCATTTTCAATTTTCCATTTCTTCGCCCACGCCGGCGGTTGTTTGTAAAACGGTCACAGAGTCTCTCAAACCCGATAGCGTGTGTTTTTCGGGCGGGAGTTAGGGGCCGTAGAGGCCGCCGAAGAGTGAAATGGCGACCATGTGGGAATGGTGATAAACGGCTTCGTTAGCGATGAGCAGGCGCTGCACGAAGTCGCAGGCACCCAGCAATTCGGTCGGACAGGCGACCTGTGGGTTAGCGGCAATCGCTACCACGGCGAGCGGTGCCGCCGCCCACGCCGCCTCCGACGTCACGACATGCGCGTGGCGACTCGCGGACACCTCCTGGGCCACGAATATCAGCGTGAGCAGCGATACTGCCATGCACCGCCGCCAGGGCTGGGTGCCCGGCCGGCGCATGGCGATGTCCGACGATCGCGAGGATTCTGATTCGCAGGCCGGCGCTTGCATGACAACCCTATTATACCCGACCGAGCCGTCTGTAAACCCCCGGGCGACCGCCACTCACGGTGGGGGAGGGTACGGTGCGGACCGTGCTCGGTGGTTGATTACCTGCCCGCCGATTCCAGGTATCGTTGGATCGCCTCGGGATACGCGATCAATTCTTGCTTGAATACGCGGCGGGCCAGCGACTCGACCGTGTCATCCGGTAGCACCGGTACGCACCGCTGTACGATGATCGGACCGTGGTCATACTGATTGTCGCAGAGGTGCACGGTGCATCCGCTCTCGGTCTCGCCGGCCTCCAGAACGGCGCGGTGGACCCGGTCGCCGTAGAACCCCCTCCCGCCGTACTTCGGCAGCAGGGCCGGGTGGATGTTCAGGACGCGGCCTTCGAACTCCGGGGGAATACGCCACAACGTCGTAAAACCCGCCATGCACACCAGATCGACGCGGGCAGTCGTCAGGGCGGCGGTGACGGTCGTGTGAAACGCCTCATCGTCGAGCCGCTTACGGTCGGCGATCACCGTTTCGATGCCGGCCTTCCGGGCACGCTCAACGCCGTAGGTGTCAGGTTTGGAACTGATCACCACGGCGATCTCGGCAGGCAACTCCCCGTGTCGGCAGACCTCGTATAAGTTCTGAAACGTCCGCCCGCCGCCGGAGAGCAAGACGCCCAAGTGAAGTCGGTTTTCACTCCCTACCGTAGAGTCCAAGTTCCAAGGTCCAAAGTCCAAGGTCGGAGATAGCGGTCAGCAATCAGCCTTCCGCCATAAGCCGGCCTCGTGGCGCTGACCGTTCGATCACTTGCCGTGGTGCGGCGCCCGCTCAGATGTTGTAGTCGGGCGTGGGCTCCTCTGGCTCGCCGGGGCGCGAGGAGTGCTCCTGGAGTCGCAGGCTCGGTGGGGTCAGGGTCACCGTCGAATGGGGCGGCACGCTGCTGGTGATGAACACCGATCCGCCGATGACCGCCCCCTCACCAATCACCGTGTCCCCGCCCAGGACGATAGCGTTGGCGTAGATGGTAACGTTGTCGCAGACCGTCGGATGCCGCTTGGCGCCTCGAATCAGCCGCCCGCGTTCGTCCTTGGGGAACGAAAGGGCCCCCAGGGTTACGCCCTGATATATCTTGACGTTGTCGCCGATCTCGGTCGTCTCGCCGATCACCACGCCGGTGGCGTGGTCTATGAAGAAGTTCTGTCCTATCTTGGCGCCCGGGTGGATGTCCACCCCGGTGAGCGAATGGGCCCACTCGCTCATGATTCGCGGCAGTAGGGGCACGCCCAACGTGTGCAACTCGTGGGCCAGGCGGTAAACCGACACCGCGAACACGCCCGGGTAGGCCAGAATCACCTCGTCGGTGTTCACGGCCGCCGGATCACCGTCCAAGGCGGCCTGCACGTCGCCGGCCAACAGCGACCGAACCTCGACCAGCCGCTCCAGAAACTCCTCGGTGATGCGCCGAGCCTTCTCCGGGCAGGGCTTTTCCGTAACTTGCCCGCCGACCTTGGAGGCTTCGACGTAGCATAGCGCCTCGTATACCTGGGTAAAGGCCAACTCCCCGATGATCGGCAGCAATTCGCCTACGTGGTATTGTACGTTGTGCTCGTTGAGGTTCTGCCGCCCGATGAAACCCGGATAGACCAGTTCGAGCAGCCTCTCGGTCATCTCCACCACGCGGCTGCGCGCCGGCAGGAACGCGCGCCCGATGTGTCGGGTCCGCTCGTCGGCTCGGTAGCTGCTAATGATCTTGTCGACCAAGCCGGCAAGTTTATCGCTCAGGGAGAATTCCATTCGCTGATGAACCTCGGTCCAGATACATCCCCGCCCCTCCACGATCTCACGCCGCCTTCGTTCGGCGTAGCGGCCGGCGTCCCCGCCGGCCGTC
>JAUWNF010000211.1 GCA_030612785.1 Phycisphaerales bacterium | reverse complement strand
AGGGTGTTCGCGGCGTCGGCCATCTGCTCGAGCGTGATCTGCGGATTTTTCCCCCCGAAGCCGGGGCGACGGGCGGATCAACTTCCTCTCTTGGGATGCCGCCCGTCGCGCCTCGTTTTCGGTGGCGCGTACCGGCTCAGGCTTCATTTCTCACCGCGGAGCGGGGGGAGGAATATAGCCCAGGGCATCAGCGTCAGCCCTGGGTCACCTGAACCACACCGGGGAAGTGCTGGACCGGTTGCTCCAACTGGTGATTCACGCCTTTGCACGGCGCACTGACAAACATGAGCTAGGTTCCGCGACGGGGCCTACCACCGTTTTGTCGAGCGCTGCGGGCAAGCGCCCGATAATGAGACATTCTCGCAGTTTGATTAAAGTTTCACCGGATTGGAGGTGGCCTTTGGCACCCCCGCCTGACTATAATGGCCGGTGTAGCTTTATTCCTCACGTCGGTTGCACCCGGATGGGGTGACGTAGGAGCAACACGTAGCTGATGCCCAAGACGCCGGTGATATCAAGTGCGGCTGCATTCGCCCGGCGCCGGCGGTGTGCCTCAACAAACCCGCGCGGGGCAGGTCGGCTTTGGCGTTAGGCAGCGCTTGGGTGCATCACGAGGCGCCCCGATGGACGAACGTGGCGCACTGGCGCACGACCCCGCGGCCCGACGATCCGCGGCCGACGAGACGCATTATCAGGATATGGGAAAGATAGACAGATATAGGGATGACAAATCATGGCCGTTAGACACCACATTAAGGTTCTGGTGATTGATGACGATCCGAGCGTTTGTAATACGGTCGGCTTGATGCTGGAGGAGCACGGGTATCACCCGCGGGCCTTTACCGACGCATACGAAGCCATCAAGTGCGCCGAGAGTGAGTCGTGCCAGATCGCGCTGGTCGATCTGCGCATGCCGCAGGTGAACGGTATCGAGGTCGTCGAGCACCTCAAGCGGATTGATGATCGTCTGGTATGTATCGTCATGACCGCCTATCCGGACCTGGAGACAGCTACCGAGATGATGCGTCAGGGCACCAGCGACTACATCACCAAGCCGTTCAAGCAGGAGGAGCTACTGACTTCGGTCGATCGGGCCTGTCGGAAATTGGGTTTGATCTACACTAACGAAGGTGAACTAAACCGGCTCATCGGCCAGCGCATTCGCCAGGAGCGGCTCACCCAGAACCTGACGCTCCGGCAATTGTCCGAGCGCACCGACCTGACCACCTCGCAGCTTTCGCAGGTCGAACTCGGCAAGAACGCCGCGTCACTGTGGGCGCTGGCCCGCATCAGCAACTCGCTGGGCTTGCAGATGTCGAAACTCCTCGCCGGGCTATAGAGGTTGACAGTCCATTGAAATCCTACCGCAAAGAGCTGTGGTTCGAGTCGCACACGCGGCGCCAGTTCATCAACATCACCCCACAAGTCCAGGAAGCCCTGCGCGAGAGCGGTGTTACCGAGGGTCTGTGCCTGGTCAACGCCATGCACATTACGGCCAGCGTGTACATCAACGATGACGAGCGCGGGCTGCTGGGCGACTACGAGAAGTGGCTGGAGGGGCTCGCCCCCCACGAGCCGATCCGGCAATACCGCCACAACGACACCGGCGAAGACAACGCCGCCGCGCATCTCAAACGCCAAGTCATGGGCCGCGAGGTGGTCGTGGCGGTCACCGACGGGTGCCTGGACTTCGGCCCGTGGGAGCAGATCTTCTACGGCGAGTTCGATGGCCGACGCCGCAAACGCGTGCTGGTCAAGATCATCGGGGAGTAAGCACGAAGGGAGGTCGGGGCATGGCTGGCGAATTCACCCGGCGCGGGTTTCTGCGGACTGCCGCCGCTACGGCAGCGCTCGGCCCCGTTAGCGCGAGCGCGACGCAAGGTGCCGCCGCCACCGCAAGGAAACCGGACGGCCCGGTGGTGATCGCCAGTGCCAATGGCTTGCGCGCAACGGCTCGGGCGGCTGAACTAATTGCCCAGGGGGTTACGCCGGTGGATGCAGTGGTCGCGGGCGTCGCCATCGTCGAAGCCGATCCCGACGATCATTCCGTCGGCTACGGCGGGTTGCCCAACGAGCGCGGGGTGGTCGAATTGGACGCCTCGGTGATGGACGGCCCGACGCACAATAGCGGCGCAGTGGCCGCCCTCCAGCGCGTCAAGCACCCTGCCCAGGTGGCCCTGCGGGTCATGCGCCGCACCGATCACGCCCTGCTCGTGGGTGCGGGGGCTCTCGAGTTCGCCAAGGCCCACGGTTTCAAGGAAGAAGAGCTACTCACCGACGAAGCCCGCGAGATGTGGCTCAAGTGGAAGGAGCGGCACTCGGATCGGGACGATTGGCTGCCGCCGCTCGAACCGCCCGACAACGGCGCGGCGGAGATCAAATCGGGTGGGATGCTCTACACTCACGGCACGATTAACTGCGACGCGGTCGACCTCCACGGCAACCTCGGCGGCGTGACCACGACCAGCGGCCTATCGTACAAGATCCCCGGCCGGGTGGGCGATTCTCCGATCATCGGCGCCGGTCTGTATGTGGACAACGCGGTCGGCGCCGCCGGCAGCACCGGCCGGGGCGAGGCGGTGATCAAGAACTGCGGCGCATTTGCCACGGTGGAGTTGATGCGCCAGGGCAAGCCACCAGTTGAGGCGTGTCTGCAAGTGCTCAAACGCATCGTTGCCCACCTCACCGACCCGCGTCTGAAGGATTCCAGCGGTCGGCCGAACTTCGACGTCAAGATGTACGCGCTGGCCAAAGATGGCACTTTCGGTGCCGCGGCGATCTGGTCCGGTGGGCAGTTCGCGGTCCACAGCGCCGGCCGCAACCGTCTCGAAGATACCGCATACCTCTACGAACGCCCGCCGAAGGAGCAGTAGTTCCGGCGCGCCGGGAGCGTTCCCACGGGTATGGCCATTTTTTGTGGCACCCGGCGGCCGCTGAGCCGAGCCCGGTGCGCAAGCGACGGGAAACCGTTCAACCCATCGCTTGCGCTCCGGGCTCCGATCAAATGTGCGGCAATCCGTGAGGTACGAGTACCGTAGACTACGCCCAATGCAACTGTGGGCCGAAAAAATTAACCGCACCCCCAAAGATGGCCACACCCCGTTCCCGTCGGCAAGCCGTCCGGCCTTCTTCATCCCGCGCGGTTGCGGACGCTTGACAGCCGGTGGAGGGTCAGTTCCAATGCCGCGGGTCCGGTAATGCGGAGCAGGCTGGTGAACATCCCGTCGGCATGTCAGGCTTGGGAAAAGATGATGGCGTCAGGGAGTGGTAAGGAGCACGGAATCCTCGCCAACGTGCGCAAAGACCCCTGCTTGTCCGACAAAACAGAACAAGGTTTCTTCACTCGCCTGGCAGCTTCGGGCACTCCGGCGGATGCACAGAAGGCAGCGGAGCAGGCCTATAAGGTCGTCAAGGGCGATCCTGACAAGTTTGTTTGCCAGGGCAATCCAGTTCACGACGGACGATTTGTGCAGTTATTCCGTATCGATGGAGTGGACGCGCTCCGATATCGAGTACCGGAGGCCCTCGCGAAGGTGGGCTTGAGGCACAAGGATGTCATCCTGGGCAATGTCGCGGAGGAAGAGTTGCGGGCGCTGACGGACGAATACAAGGGAGAGGTTAGGCTGGGCAACGACCTCCAGATAGTGTGGGTGACGGATCGGGATGAGGCGGCCCCACCACTGTTGGACGACTGGGAACAGCTTTTGGATCTCCTGGGGCGGCCATCTGGCGGTGCGGAGGCGCGTTGCATTTTCTGCGGGTATAATAGAAATGCGACCGGGCGAACTCTGCACGTCCCCCGAGTACTCGACGCCATAGGCAGTGCTGAGTTCGAGGTCAACGAAGATTGCTCGGCAGAAGCCGGTAGGACGAGGCCGATAACACGTCCGCCGGAGAAAGGGCTGCCTGAAGCCGTGCATCGCAGTTGTGAGGTGGTTCCCGATCTATGGGAACTGAAGGTTCTGTGATCTCAATCGAGCAGGCAAAGAATCGCATCAGCAACCTTGGTACGGATGAGGTGCGCGCGCTGACCGTGTGGCGCCTCCTGGGCGAGGATACGATGCCCGTCGGACGCGGGTACGACGAGGAGCCGAGCGAGGATTTGATCATCCAACTGCTACGTGCGGATGACCTCGATTCGACAATTCGCGATGCGATCATCGCCGGCTGCAAAGAGGTCTACGCGCGGTTGTGGCACTGGCTGGTTTCACCAGAGACTTGTCCGACTCCCGGGCAGCCCCATGAAGTGGCCGTCCGCTTGTGCAGCGTGGTCGATGTCACCGCGCCGGAAGGACTTCAAGGTCCCGCCGATTCACTGCTGACGTTGGCCCTCGATACGCCCGACGTGTCATCGGAGGTGCGCAAGGCTGCGGTGCGCGCAGCGATGGGTTACTCCCAAACGGAGGACCAGGTTTCTCTTTGGGAAGGCGTTCTCAGATGCCCGGAGGTTGCGGCATACGGTTTCAATGCACTGCTGAGTATTGACCCGCGTTCTCCGCGCATCGAACGAGCGCTGAAGGAACTCTGGCGGCGGCAGGTTAGGGACAACTGGCCTGTTGACACGGCCTTCCTAATGCGAAGAGCGGCCCGTGAGCAGGCTTCTGACAGGATCATAGGGCGTGTGCTTTCTTCACTTCGGGCGGATTCCGAGGATTCGCCAACCCCGCAGCACGAGTGGAACAAGCTCCGGGCCGAACTCGACCGTCGGGTCTGGACACGTGGTTGGGCGCAACTTGTTCAGCCCCCGCAACGGTCGGAGTTACCAGTGCTGATCCAGGAAAGTTGCGGTTACGAATACGGGCGATCACATGTCGACCCACAGATTACTTATCCTGAATACCTGGCTGAGTCGGACTGGTACATTCAGCACCTTGCTTTGTTCACGCGTCCAGGTGATATTGACCTCCGGTGGGTTCTGCGCGACACGATCGCTTTGTACTTCAAGGATGTGTTGGAGGAATATCGGCCACGCCCAGCACTACGAGTCTCAGAGCGCAGAGGAGTTGTGAATGCCTGACGATTCCATAGAGGCCGGAGTGGGTAGTTTGGACGAGGATTTGCGCGCACTGCTTGATTTCTGCGAGAGCGAACGCCTACAGCAGCTCCAAGATGCTATTGCACGCGATACTCTTACCGAACAACAGTTCGTAGGGCTCGTTCCAGAGGGAGCGTTGCGCGTGGCAAACGCTTTGAGCAGTCCTGTTGCCTGCGAGTCCGTTCGTGAAATAGTATCCGAGAATGCCCGCCCTCTGATCCGGAAAGCCGAAGCTCTCGTACGCGACCACTTTGACACTATTCTCAGGAACCCTATCGTCAGACGTGTATCTGAGAACCCTATCGTCAGACGTGCATTTGAGAAGATGTCCGCCACGCAGGAAGAACGAACTGCCGCAGCGTCGGTGCGAGACAGTTTCAACATCATTTCAGGCACGTCCTCTTTGCCCACCTGGGTTGGCAGCCCGCCTGAACTTCGGCCGACTGTACGTATCGGGTTTCTTGATAAGAACGGGCGGCTCCTATTGGATTCGTTCCTCACCTGGGATGACCTTCTCTTTCTCGTGGGGTCCTTGATAAACGTTCTGGCGGAGCAACTCGAGGCGGGGCGGGAGCTAGCCAAGCTTCAGCAACTTGAGCTCGGCAACACGGCGAAGCTGGCGGATCGGATTCAAGACATCACAAAGACCCTTTCCAAGATCAAATCGCTGGCACCCGTCTACGGGATTGAAGTCCGCTCGGCCGATTCCGGACAAGACCGCCAAGCACCGCAACAGGAATAGACGGTGGGCGATGCCTTTCCTACGGGGGGTTCCCGCAGGCGCGTCTTTGCAAATACGAGTGCAGCACCTTGGCGCCGGCGAGCAGGACCAGGGCGGCTTGGATGATGAGGATTTGCCACCAGGTCAAATCGAACCATACCGCGGATATCGCGAAGATGGCATAGCGTGGCGAGCGCCCCACGAAGTACGCCAGGAAAAAGCGCCAACGCGAGTAGCGGGCGGCGATCGCCAGCCAACGCACCACGTCCACCGGAATGGGCAGAAAGCCGACCACCGCGATCACCACAAACGATGCAGTGGAGAACCAGCGCGCGGCGACGCGATAGGCCTTGTTGTGGCGAACCCTCGACGCCCGGTCGTAGCGCAGCAGGAACGTGATCAGGTAGTATTCGTTCAGATGGGCCAGCGCACTGGCGAAAGCGCAGAAGCACGTCACCACCCCCACGCGCAACGGGAGCGACTCGAACAGGGCAACCTGGTTGCTGGCCAGCAGCATCACGAT
>JAUWNF010000208.1 GCA_030612785.1 Phycisphaerales bacterium | reverse complement strand
CCCCGTCCCCCCCAGGGTGGGCTGACGCCTGCGCCCCCCCCTTCAGTGTCACTGGCGACTTTGTCATCCGAGCGGTGATCGAGTACCAGGGCGCCATCGGCGCGTGCTGCAGGCTGGACGGCTCTTGCGAGAACGACGTGGAGGAGGTGGACTGCCAGGGAACCGGTGAAACCTTCTACGTGGACGAAAACTGTGGCACGGTCAGTTGCCCGGACCCGCGGGGTGCGTGCTGCAACGGCACCGGCGGTTGCTCCGACACGCGGACGCAGGACTTCTGCGAGAACATCATGAGCGGCATCTACGCCGGTGACGGCACTCTCTGCGCTGACAGCGTATGCGATCTGGGGGCCTGCTGCCTGCACGACGGGAGTTGCCAGGACGGCATCGACCTGGTCTGCGACGATTTAGGTGGAGAGGAGTTCCACACGGGCATCGATTGTGCATCCACCGAGTGCCCTCAGCCCACCGGAGCGTGCTGCTACGGGACCACCTGCTCGCCCGACGAGTATGAGGCCGACTGCACCGATTTTGGCGGGGTTTGGCTCGGAATGGACACTACCTGCGAACCCGACCTATGCCTACCATGTATCACCGGCGACGCGGACTGGGACGATGACGTGGACCTGGAGGACTTCGCCGCGTTTCAGCGTTGCTTCGGAATCCCCTACGCCCCGCTGTGCAACTGTGTGGACATGAACGGTGACCAAGCTGTAGACCTGGACGACTTCGCGCTGTTCCAGCCGCTGCTCGACGCCGGCGGACCACAGTAGCACCCTATTGCCTTCGGTAATCCTCCAGGAGTTCGCGGATGTCGGGTCGGATGAAGTGCGTCTCAATCTCGGGTAGTTGAACGAGCGCTCGGGCGGTGCGCTCGAGTTGGGTAGCCGCATCCGCTGCCGTGTCGATAAAGAGTACCTGCTCGCCCCCGATTGCGCAGAGCCCTCCTCCCTCGCCTCCCAGGGCTGCGTGCCGCACCTTTATACCCATAGCCTCGGCAAGGCTAATCAATGTGTTAATCTGGGTAGCCGCGTCCATGTGCCGGGTCCTCAAGTTTTCGCCGCACCTACGCCGATACTTGAGTATCCTCACCCCTTATACAAAAGGAAACACAACGTCCATGATTAAGAGTACACCCCCGACGCAAGCAAGCCAAGCATCCCATGACTTCGACCTGCGCGCCCAGGTGGAGAATTTGGAACGGCGTTTCGTCGCCTTGCGCGATCAGGTGCGGCAGAGTCAGCGACTGGCGAGTCTCGGCACGGCGGCGGCCATGCTGGCCCACGAATCCAATAACCTCATGACCCCGGTGGGCGGCTACGCCAAGTACGCGTTGGAGCATGACGACGTCGAGATGATGAAAAAGGCGCTGGGCATGACGCTGAGACAGACCGCCACCTTAAGCGCCATGGCCAATCGTATCCTGGGCTTGGCCATTGACGAGGCCCAGTCTTTTGAATCCGTCGCCGTGCGGGAGTGCGCCGAGGAGGCCGTCGCCTGCCTGTGCCGAGATTTGACCAAGGACGGGATCGCCCTGACCCTGGAGATCGATGCCGACCTTAAGGTGTGGGCGGAGCCCAAGCAATTGGTGCAAGTGCTGTTCAATCTGCTGATCAACGCGCGGCAGGCCACGGGCGGACGCAGCGGGCGAATCACCATCAGTGCCCGCGAGACCGACGACGATCGGGTTGCGATCGAGGTTCGCGACACCGGCTGTGGAATCCCGCCCGATCAACTCGACGCCGTTTTCGAGCCGTTCTTCACCACCAAGAAGGACGCTCGGGCCAACGGGCGACCCGGAGTCGGGCTGGGGCTGGCCATCTGCCGCGATATCATCGAGGAGCACCGCGGACGGATCACCGTCGCGAGCGAACTCGGTAAGGGCGCCACCTTCACCATCACGCTGCCCTCCTCGGGCTGAACGGTTCTGAACTCGCGAAAGAACGGTTGGCAATCAGGTTATCAGGTCAACTGCGGGCCGAGTCGTTCCGACAAACGGATAGTGGGTGAGTTTGACCCGCCGGAGGGCTGCCGTGGCCGATCCGGCGACACGTCACGTGCGCGGGGAGTCTTGCATGATCGAGAAGAGAGACCCGGGTGATCGCCGCCGTGAGCGGAGGATTGCTCAGGCCGGACGGATCAGGTGGCGAAAGGCCGGTACGCACACGACCTTCCACGGTTGGCTCAGCGATCAGTCGCGATCGAGTGTGTCCTTCGTGGCGTCGGCGAGCGCTCGGCCGACTTGCGGCGAGGAGATCGAGGTGATCGCGTCCAATCGGTCTCGGCAGCGGTATCGCGTGACACGGACCGCCTCCTACGACGACCGTCTCTCGCTCATCGGATGCCGAAGCGGATCTTCGCGTGCGGTCAAGCAGGGGACACCTTCAGGCTTGGAGGTCTGCCCATGAGACTCGCGGCCGGGCGACACACGATGCACGTGGTGCGCTATCTCCTGATGGCGCTGGTCTTTACCGCGGTGGTACTGTACTGCGGAATCGCCAGGTGAGCGCGCATCCGCCACTTTTGACGGGGCGGCACTCGGTTATTCACCCTCCAGGGTAGGAATCGTCAAACGTCTTTGCCAACCGCGCAACTTGGCTTAATCATCCAATTGCGGCCCGCGGCGTAGGCGTTTACGCTGACTGCGCCGGGCCTTTTCCTCCAGGCGGCGCGCGTGGGCACGTGCGGGAACTGTGGTTTTCTTTCGGGGTTTGCGAGGGGTCAGGGCCTCGGTCAGAAGATCGGAGAACCGTCTGATCGTAGCGTTGCGATTGGCGGCCTGAGTGCGGAAGCGCGACGATACGACCCGCAGGATTCCCTCTTTACTCACCCGTCCGGGAAAGGTCTCCACGATGCGGCGTCTTTGTCCCGGTGACAGAACTGCACAGTTCCGCACGTCGAAGAAGAGCGTAACACGCGAGTTGACCTTGTTAACGTTCTGCCCGCCGGGGCCCGGGGCCCGGGAATGAACAAACCTCAACTCCGACTCGGAAAGGGCCGCGCCGCCGGGCAAAACGATCGCTTTACCGGTTGCAGCCATGACACACTCGCCCGCTCATCTCATATCCGCAAGGGGTACCGAAACTGGAGATTCACACCGCCTTGGTCTTGTGGGTCCTGATCTTTGCGCTTCAGCAGCCGCTTGAGCCATTCGAGCTTATCGCCCTCCGTTTCGCTGTCCGGCGTTGAATCCGAGGTGGCAGGGGCTTCCTCGGGTTCGGCGGGCGCGTCAAGCTTCTTGGCGGCAGCCGCATCGGCTTTATCAGCCTCTTGCTTTTCTCGTTTGGCGATGGCCTGCCACAGCTTGGTGCCGATGCGCGGCGAAACCGTATCCAGCTTGATTGCGCGAGTGTAGTCCTCGCTGGATTCCCGATAGCGCTCGAGGGCGTCGTAGCAGTCGCCGCGGAATACATACACCTCAACCTGCACGTTCTCTCCCTCGAGCTCCACCACCCGGGTGGCGTCCGCAATCGCCGCTTCGTAATCCTTCAGATAAGCGTGGGTCCGCCCCCGTTCCAGCAGAGCCACCACGTTGTCGGGGAATTCCGCCAGGGCCTCGTTGAAGTCACGCATCGCCTGGGCGTAATCCTTCCGCCGCTGATACGCCACCCCCCGCAAGGCCAACGCCCAGGAGATTCCCTTGCCCAGTTGTAGGGCCATGTTGAAGTCCGTGATGCTCGCCTCCAACTCCCCGGACAGCAGTTGTGCCGTACCGCGCAGCAGGTGGCCGTCCGGTTCGTCGGGCTGCTCTTGGACCACGGCAGCGGCATGGGCCGACATCCGGTCATAGTCCTGCTCAGCGCACGCCAGGGCGGCGGCGAGCATCTTCGCGCCGACGTGGCCCGGATCCAGACGCAGACACTCATTCACCAACGAGGCAACCGGTTCGGGATCCTCAGACGCCAGGGCCTGAAGGTACAAATAGTGAGCCGCGCCTTCGCCCGGTCCCAGGCGGGCCTCGAGGCGCCGCGCTTCGCGCGCCCTCAATTGGTCAATGAACTCGGCGGACATCCGTTCGGCTAGGGGGTCTGGTTCCAGCCCGCCGGCCAACACGGCAAGCAGCTCGGTGGCGCCGGGGATCTCCTTGACCTGTTCGCCGAAATTCTCGCCCTGCAACATCGCCCGGGCCATTTCATTCCGGGTTCCGACTTCGGCGGCTTCCTCTTCCCGGGCTCGCACCACCTCCTGAAGCTCCGCAGTCTCCTGCGCTAATTCCTCGGTGGTTTCGGAGATCGCGGCGATTTCCTGCTGCCGTTCCTGCTCCCGCCCACTCGACTTGCGGGCCTGGTGCACCAACGCGAAGGTGAGCCCAAGGGCCACCACCAACGCCGCTGCCACCACCGAAGTCACCTTGTTACGCTGAACAAGCTTGCCGGCGCGACTCATCACGCCGGCCCGCTTGGCCCGGATCGTTTCATGGGCGAGGAAACGCCGCAAATCGTCGCGCATCTCACCGGCCGACTGGTAACGACGATCGGGATCCTTCTCCAACGCCTTCAAGCAGATCGTCTCGAGGTCCATCGGGACGTGCGGATTCAAGCTACGCGCGGGCGGTGCTTCGGAGGTGATGACCTTCGAGATAACCTGTTCGCGCGTGTCGCCCGGATAGGGTGGTGACAAGGTGAGCCACTCGTACAGGGTGGCACCCAGAGAGTAAATGTCGGTTCGCTTGTCCACCTTCCGCTGCCCGCCCACGATTTGCTCGGGAGACATGTACAACGGCGACCCCACACATTCGCCCGTGGTGGTCACCCCCGGCTGCTCCAGCACGCGGGCCAGTCCGAAGTCCGAGATGTGAACCCGCTGGTCCCCACCCAGCATCAAGTTATGCGGCTTGACGTCCCGGTGGATCACCCCTTGCTCGTGGGCATAGTCGAGGGCGCCGGCCACTGCGCTGATCACGCTGGCAATCTTCTCAAACTGCCGCGCAGTGGCGGGCGCCCCTTGGCTCAAGGTTGGCTCCGAGGCGGATACGCCCGCCGAATCCCTCGATGTCGTCGCCGAAGTCACCGGCATCGGTGCGGTGGCCTCGGGATCATCCTGGCGGGGGAGCGGCTCGGTGTCCGCCAAGAGAGTGACCGTGGATGAATCGCCGGGCGCAGCGCGCGACCGGCAAATGAGGTCGTGTAGACTCTCGCCACGGATGAGCTCCATGGCGTAGTAGTGGACGCCATTGCTCTCGCCCTGGGCGTGGATCGGAACGATGTTCTTATGATGGAGCTTGGCGGCCGCTTCGGCCTCGCGCTGAAAGCGCAACACCGCGGTCGGGGTTAAGCCCAGAGTGCTGGACAGGACCTTGAGGGCCACGATCCGGTTGAGAGACTTCTGCCGCGCCTGGAAGACGGTGCCCATCCCCCCACGACCGATCTCCCGAATAACCACAAAATCGCCGATTTCAAGACCGACCAGCGCCGCCGGATCGTGGGCGTCTATAGGGGGGGTGCTCCCGGACTGTTCTCCGCGAGATGGCATCAACGGCCCCTGGTTACACTCTCACTTCAATCGCCCAGCCTACTGTTCGTCGGGGTGCGGGTAAAGACGTATTCACCGTGGTCACAGACGTTCGTGCCCCCTCGCCGGGCAAGGAACCTCGATACAACACCGACGTTCGGGCGAGGCAAAGCCTCTCAATAAGCATAATCTCATCCTAAAGTGGCCGCCGGTCAATTAGACAATCACCAAATATTTGTAGGCCCATCACCAAGTCTTACACCTACCGGGGATTTGGGTTCCGCGCATGATGTTGGGGGACCTCCGGACCACCAACGAGCGTCCAATTGGATATACGTATCGAGCGCTGGTTTTATTCGAGAAAAGTCCTGTCCATCCCGAAAACTCTATCCGGCGTGTTTCGCGCTCGAGGAGCAGGGGTCTGGCAGCACCACATCGTGGGCGAAGCCGACGCAAGCGACGGCTTTCGGGTGAACTCGGCGCTGGACTCCGGCCAGCGCGCGGACCGGTTGCCTTGAACTCGTGTGTAACGTGAACTGCGAAGCCTTTGTTCAGGCGGCTCGGCAGTAGCGATGATGCAATCCACCGACTTGCGGGATCGCAATCACTCGGCCGCAACTCGGCGGCTCGATCTCTCGCGGGACGGGCGAGTTGCGGTCGAGTGACAAGTGCGTTCGAGCCTCGTGATAGTACACGAAGTAGCTCGTCAGAATTCGGCGCAGGTGGGCTTCGTCGAACACGATCACGTGATTCAAGCACTCGCGCCGGATTGAGCCGATCAGTCGTTCCACGTACGGCGATTGCCAGGGGGATCGGTACGCGATGACAACTTCATCGATTCCCATGTGTTTCACGCGTTCGCGGAAGTCGTGGCC
>JAUWNF010000246.1 GCA_030612785.1 Phycisphaerales bacterium | reverse complement strand
GGTATCGCGCCTACTGGACATGAACGTGGAGTCCTATTTGATCTCCGCGGCGGCAGTGGGGTTCCTCGCCCAGCGTCTGGCCCGGAAGATCTGTCCGTCGTGCGACACGTCGTATTACCCCCCGCCCGAGTTGCTGGAGTCGGTGGGGTGGGGTCATCGGACCAATGAACTGTTCCATAAGGGAGAAGGGTGCCGGACGTGCCACAACAGCGGGTTTCGGGGGCGGACCGGGATCTATGAGGTGATGGCGGTTGACCCGGAGATTCGACGACTGATCCAGAAATCGGCCCCGGAAGCGGACCTGAGGCTCTATCTTGCGGAAACCGGTTGGCGAACGCTCCGCGAGAGAGCGTTGGACCTGGTCGAGAATGGGGAGTCGACGCTGGAAGAGGTTCTACGGGTGACTCGGTCGGAAGGCGCGGGAGTGGGCAACCCCGCGGGGGCGCCGACTGAGGAAGTGAACCTGTGAAGGAAGTCGTCGGCTATCCGCGTTCAGTGGGAGAGCGGGCGGAGAGCAGAACACCGCAAGCTAAGAGCCGAGAGCAATGGACCTGAGCTACGAAGCGATTGACGGTTCCGGGCGTAACGTGGCGGACCTGATCGAAGCGCCCTCGGTCAAGGAGGCCGTCGAGTCTCTACGCCAGAAAGGGCTGTTCGTCACGCACATCGCCCGGGCCAAGGCGGAAGAGGTGCAGCGTCAACTCGGAGCGGCGAGCAGTGATCTGTGCAAGGTCCGCTTCTCGCTCCGACAACGGGTGATGTTCACCCGCCAGATAGCGATGCTGCGGGCCTCGGGGAGCGCGGTGGTTCCGGCCTTGAACGCGCTGAACCGGCAAATCAAAGATGACAAGCAGCAGGCAGTGATTCGGCAGATCATCGCCGATCTGGAGGAGGGGCATAGCCTGGCCGACGCGCTGCGCAAGTATCCGGCGATCTTCGATGCATCCTATTGTGCGGTGGTTGCCGCGGGGGAGGCGAGCGCGACCTTGCCCCCAATGTTCACCAAGCTGTCGGACATGATGGGGAAGCGCAAGGCGATGCGCAACCACGTACTGGGGGCGCTGACGTACCCGGTCCTGTTGATCATGCTGTGCGTGGGCATAGTCAACATCCTGCTGTTCTTCGTGATCCCGCGTTTCGGGGAGATGTTTGACACGTTGGGAGTTCCGTTACCGGCTTCTACGAAGTTTATGCTGGCGCTGTCAGCCGGCCTCCAGAAATGGTGGTTGGCACCGGTGGGATTGGTGGGTGTCATCGTCCTGGGCAGCGTGTATCTGGTCAAGTCGCGGCCGGGGCGACAGTTTCTGAGCGACGTTCAGATCCGTGTTCCGCTGATCGGGCAGGTCATGTCGCGTCTGATCCAGGCCGAGTTACTGCGGATTCTGGGCATGCTGATCGAGGCCAAGGTGGGCGTTCTGGACGCGCTGGATTTAGCCCGGGGCGTGACCGGCAACCGGCGCTACGGGGCGTTGTGCGATGAGGTGGAAAACGCCGTGACGTCGGGGGGCTCGATCAGTTCGGCCATGGAAAGAACGGGACTGGTCGACGCGAGCATCTGTCAGGCGGTGCGCACGGGGGAGGAAAGCGGGAGCTTGGGAGGGGCGATCAGCTATGTAGCCGACGTGCTCGACGAGGAGAACGGCGAACTAGTTGGCGTGGTGACAAAACTGATCGAGCCGGTGATCTTGATCGGTATGGGCGTGGTCGTGGGAATCGTGGCAATCTCGCTGTTTACGCCGCTGTTCGACATAACCTCGGCAGTGTAGCGGCGGGCAAGCCTGTGGCTCCTCCGGAGGCAGGAGAGGTTCGGGATGCGAAGGTTTTGGGGCAAGCGCAGCAGGTTCTCTCCGATCGGAATAGACCTCGGGCGGCGTGGCGTGCGCGTAGTACAGTTGGCGCGGTTTCCGCGCCAGACGGATGGCGGTCTCGCCGGAGAGTGGCAACTGTTCAAGGCGTTCTGCTGGGATTGGTCCCCGGGGAGGGACTCGGAAGCGTCGGGCGGATCTGAGGGGGTCTCCGACGGTCGCGGCGCGCCGGGACCGCCGCAGGCGTTGCGCTCCGAGGACGAAGGACGCGAAGTGGGCGCGCGGATCAGGCGCGTCCTGAGACAAAACGAGTTTCGCGGGAAAGAAGTAATCGTCGGCCTGAGCAGCCCGGAGGTGGAACTGCACGCGCTGGAATTACCGGTGCAAGGCGATTCCGGGACGGACGCGAACCTGCGTCAGGCGGTCCAGTGGGAAATCGAGCGTTTGATGAGTCTGGCACAAGGGCAAGTGGAAAGCGACTTCTGGCTGCTCCCGGCGTCGGGGGGGTCACGCGGGCGTCGTGCCCAACCGGAGCGTACCGGGGATCAGCACCCCGGGCAGCCCACCGCGATTGGGGTGGTCGCGGACAAAGCGGTCGTTTCCGGGGTTTGGAAGATGTGCGAAGCCGGGGGGGTGGTGTGTCGTCGCCTGGACGCCGGTGCATGTGCGTTGTCGCGTTTCGGCGCATGGCTGCGCAGCCTGCCCGAGGCCGCGGGGCGCCGAGATGAGGATGGCGAGACTGACGAGTTGGGGGCACGCGAGGTTTGGGGATTATTGGACCTGGGCTATACCCAGGTCCGCCTGGCGATCTGCGTGGATGACCTCCCGGTGCTGGTGCGTTGCTTCGATACGGGGGGGAACCAATGGATCAACCGCATCGCGGATTCCCTGGGACTGAGCACCACCGCCGCCGAGATTCACCTGCGCGACCACGGCATCCAGTCGCCGGCGCGCCGAGGACCGGATGATGGTGGGCGTGGTGTTCGGGGCGATGACCACGGGGCGCCGTCAGACCATTTGGGTGGCATTATTCGAAACATTCTGCGTGAGGAGCTGGAGTCCCTGTGCGGTGAGATTGAGCGGTCGTACCGCTATGCGTTGCAGTGCTATCCACAGCACCGGGTGTCGGAACTCCTGCTGGTGGGAGGAGCGGCGGAGCTGCGGAATCTCGACGAATACCTGAAGGAGCGTTTGGGGATTGAGGTCGCCTCGGTGGCTAAGCGTTTGGAAGGCACGGTGATGGGCGCCAGTCGCGACGCCGGCCTGGATCAGGCAGCGTGCGGAACTCCGTTTATGCCGAGCGGAGGGAAAGAACGCTATTCGCTGGGTGCGTTGGCCTGTGCCATTGGGCTGGCCATCCTTCCGGAAAGGTGGACCAATGATCGGAGTGAACCTCATCCCGTCCGAAGTGCTGATCGGGCACTTGCTCAAGCGCCGGATTCAGCGGTGGGCCGTCACGAGCGTTTTGCTGGCCGGTTCGGCGTTGCTGCCGGTACTGGTCGAGAGTCGGCAGCAGGCGCATTTTGAGCGATTGAAGCTGCGGGCCGGCGACACCGAGACCAAGCTGAGTGTCGTTCGAGGGCAAGTGGCGACGACGGCACAGGCCGTTGCGGACCTGGACACGGAACTGGCGCGGGCCAACGCACTGCGGACCAAACGATCGTGGGCCGCGTTGCTGAGGCTGGTAGGCGCGTGCCTGCCCGAGGAAGTATGGTTGACCTCGATCGCCACCGATCCGCCGCAGCCCAGAGCATCGGGTCGCATCCAAGTGAGCCGCGACCGTGCAGGAGAGGCGGGCAAGGGAGGCGCGCCAGGCAACGGACCGGGAAACGCCGCCGACTCGGGAGTGGTGGTGTTGGAGGCGCCGACCAAACTACGACTCGAGGGCTTCGCGCTGGATCACAAAGCTCTCTACGATTTAATATCGGGCCTAAAGGGATCCGGTTCGTTCTCCGAGGTGAAGTTGCTCATAGCCGGCATGGAACCGGTGCTCCAGGGGCGCGCGGTGCGCTTTGTGCTCACCTGCGCATGGTAGAGACATGCGGTTGAGAGAGAGTTCCATTCTAGCGGTTGATTTGATTGGAAGCGTGGTGGTGTGCGTGCTGCTGGCGGCGGGGATCTGGCATGTATTTCTCCGCCCCAGCACTGCCTCGGCCGAAACGCGCGAGTTGAGGATGACGCTGGCGGGCCGGACGCGAGATCTAGCGACGCTGGAACATGAGTTCGAGCAGCAAAAGGTCCTGCTGGAGCAGCGGAAAGAGAGGCTGGCCGCCACCGGTACGCCGCCGGCGCGGACCGCGATCGAAGACGATTTACGGACGATCGTCGAACTGGCCCGGCGGAACGACCTGCACCTGGCGGAGGTGAGCCCGCTCGGGTCGGCATGGTATCCGGGCGTGTCGGAGATTCGGTACCGCGTCGCGGGATCCGGTACGTATAGGAACATCACGAAGCTGCTGCATCAGTTCGAGGGGTGCGATTTCTGGGGCGACATCACGTATGTGCAGATCGGGCGTCCGAAGAGCCCGGCGGGGCCCCAGACGCACGAAAGAGAGATGAGCTTGACCGTCAGTTTTTACTCGACGGAATCTCTCCCGGACACCAAGGGTCAGCAGGCGACGGGCCCCTGACCCACGGCATCGAAGAGAGGAGCCGGCGGGAACATAGTAAAGCCGTGAATAAGCGCAAGAAACAGGTTTACGCGTGCGTCATAGCGGTGATCGGCATCGCCATGGTTATTGACCGCGCGATCGGAGTGAGCGGTCATAGCCTCCCAGTGGCGCCGGCGGCGTCCAAGAGTGTGTCCCCGCGTGGCGCGGAGGTCAGGACCCCTCGCGTGGACGAAGGGCGGAGCCCCGAGGCCTACACGCTGTCGCCGGCAAGGTTCCCCGGCAACTTGCCGGGGGACGGTGTGGGCGGGCGCGATGTTTTCGGACTGAGCGCTGTTGCCAAGGGCGCGCTGTTGGCTCGCGCCGAGGCGCTCGAGGTGACGGGCAGCCCGCCGAAGCGGGCCGGCGATGCCGAGCACAAGGTGGTCCTCTCTCCGGCCGAGCGGTTCCGGGCGCAGCACACGGTCTCAGCCGTGGTGACGAGCGAAGTGCTCACGGTGGCGATAGTGGACGAGGTGTGGATGGCCATCGGTCAGCGGATCGACGGGTGCGTTTTGGTCCGTATCCGCGGAGAGACCGTGGTTTTCGAGTGCGGGGGTGAAGAGGTCGAGTTATCGGTAGATAGCGACCGGCTGTTGGTTGGAGATGAACCGGGGGGGCAACGCCGCTTATCTAAAGACCCACAGTGCCCGCGTCGATAACGTACTAGACCAAAGAGAGCGATCGGGGTGTGACCTGAAAGGAATCGCGGGAGCGATCAAACTTTACAAGGGGTACCGGGGTATGACAAAGACGAGAACAAGGCGTGGTTTCAGCTTGGTGGAGCTGGTCATCGTTATCGTGATCATCGGGATTATCGCGGCGATTGCGGTTCCGCGTATCAGTCGAGGGGCCAAGGGCGCCAGTGATTCGGCTTTGCGGGGGGACTTGGCCGTGATGCGCAGCGCGATCGATCTATATTCCGCCGAACATAACGGGGATTTCCCGACCGTGGCCAAATTCGAGGAGCAGTTGACGACCTACACGAATGCGGCGGGTGCCGACGTCGCGACGAAGGACACCACGCACATTTACGGTCCGTACCTTAAAGCAATCCCCGGTCTTCCGGTTGCGGGGGACGGCACCACCGGGGGAGCGATCGGGGACACCGGCGTGGCCGCCGCTGACGGTGCGGGTATCGGCTGGCTGTACACTGTCGCCAGTGGCGACATTGTGGCGAACACCAAAGACGCCGCGGACGAGTCCGGTACGGACTACTGCGACTACTAGGACCGATTTCGGTCGGACCAATGCCATTTCCGGTTGGAGGATTTCGTAGCGGCCGGTGTCTCGCCGGCCGAGGGGCCGCGGGG
>JAUWNF010000244.1 GCA_030612785.1 Phycisphaerales bacterium | reverse complement strand
GACGGCGCTCTGTGTGTTCGTCGCCGGACGGATCTTCCGCGTGGGCATCCTCGTGCAGGGCAAGGGCGCGAAAATCGGCGACATGATCCGCTGGGCCGTGCGGGGGTAGAGGTAGGGTGCATCTTGATGCACCGGAGCGGTTGCTGGGGGCGTGGTGCTGGTCCTTCTCGTGGACACCGTTGCGAGTAATCAACCGGTGCGGGCGAGTTGGATTGGTTCGCAGGAGGGGTTGTTTGCAGGAACCGTGGTGCATCAAGATGCACCCTACGCCTACTACGCCTACGCCTACGCCTTGGCACGTGCGCTTGACAATCCCCCACCCCTTGCTGCGCAAGGGATGGGGCACCCGCAAGTCCCCAATCGTCAATCCGCAATCCGCAATCCGCAATCGTGTTATTCCACCGTGACGCTCTTGGCCAGGTTCCGCGGCTTGTCCACGTTGCAACCGCGGGTGACGGCGGCGTGGTAGGCGATCAGTTGCAGCGGGATCACCGTCAGCAGCGGCTGAAGCGGTTCGAGCGTATGGGGCACGTAGAGAACGTCCGTGGCCAGCTTGGTAATTCCGTGGTCGCCTTTGGTGGCCACCGCGATTACTCGCCCGCCGCGGGCGCGGACCTGCTCGATGTTGCTGATGATCTTCTCGTACTGCGAGCCCTGGGTGGCGATGAAGACCACCGGCATCCCGTCGTTGATTAGGGCGATGGGTCCATGCTTCATCTCGGCCGCCGGGAGCCCTTCCGCGTGGATGTAGCTGATTTCCTTGAGCTTGAGAGCGCCTTCGAGAGCCACGGGATACTGGTATCCCCGACCCAGGTAGAGCCAGTTCTCGCGTTGGGCGCAGGCCTCGGCGATGGTCTTGGCCTGGTCGCTGTTCTCCAGGGCCTGCTCCATCTGCTCGGGAATGCGGGCCAGGGCCTCCAGGAACTCCTGGGTCGTGGACTGGGAAAGGTGCCGCCGTCGCCCCATGTATGAGGCCATCATGGCCAGCACGGCCACCTGCCCGCAAAATGCCTTGGTGCTGGCCACGCCGATCTCCGGACCCACGTGCAGATAGATACCGGCGTCGGTCTCGCGGGCGATGGAAGAACCGACCACGTTGACCACGCCTAGAGCAAGCGCTCCGCGTTCGCGGGCCTCGCTCAGGGCGGCGAGGGTGTCGGCAGTTTCCCCGCTCTGGGATATCGCGATGACCACCGTACCGTCCTCGATCACCGGGTTGCGGTAGCGGAACTCGCTGGCGTATTCGACTTCGGTTGGAATCCGCCCCAGATCCTCGAACAGGTACTCCCCGACCAGTCCGGCGTGCCACGCCGTGCCGCAGGCGGTCAGGATGATGCGCTTGGCCCGGGTGATTTCGCGGGCCACGTCCGCGATGCCGCCAAGATGGACCTTGCCCTCGCCCAAGTCCACCCGCCCGCGCATGCAATTGCGCATCGCCTCGGGCTGCTCGAAAATCTCCTTCTCCATGAAGTGGTCGTGGCCGGCCAACTCGATCTGGTCGAGCGTCCACTCCACCTCCTGGATGTCCTTGGTCACCGGGATGTTGTCCAGGGTCGTGGTACGCAGGCCGTCGGCGCTGATGACGGCCATCTCATTGTCACTCAGGTAGGCGACCTGCGAAGTGTGGGCCAGAATCGCCGACGCATCCGAGGCCACCAGGTATTCTCCCTGCCCGACGCCGATGAGCAGGGGGCTGCCCCGCCGCGCGGCGACGATAATCCCGGGCTCCTCGGAGCACACCACGGCGATACCGAAAGTCCCATGGATCTCGGCCAAGGCCTCACGGACGGCCTTTTCCAGGTTGCCCTTGTAGCGGCAGCCGATGAGCTGAACGAGCACTTCGGTATCGGTCTCCGTGGCGAAAACGACCCCCTTTTGCTCGAGGTACTTCTTGAACGCCGTGTAATTCTCGATGATCCCGTTGTGTACCAGGGCGATCCGCCCCGAGGCGTCGGTGTGCGGATGGGCGTTAGCGTCGTTGGGGGCCCCGTGGGTGGCCCAGCGGGTGTGGGCGATGCCCGTCGTCGCCTTCGAGCCGTCGAAATCGAGCATTTGCTCCAGGACGGCGACCCGGCCGGCCGATTTCGTCACCTGCAGGGTGTGGTCCTCCATCATGGCCACCCCCGCTGAATCGTACCCGCGATACTCCAGCCGCTTCAATCCTTCGATCAACAGCGGCAATGCCCGCCGCTCACCGACATATCCGACGATTCCGCACATCTGGCCGTTCCTCCTGTGGTCTGCTCATGGTAGCATTATCGGTAGTTCGTGTCGGGCACGCAACGCACGACCCGATATGGAGTAAGACGTATTTGAGGCGTGGCAGGTTCGCTGACGGCAGATCAAGAGCCCCGAGTGTGGAACCGGCTGGAAAACCGGTCCCGCTGAGGAAGAACGGGTCGGGAACGTGGACCTCTTTGCTGAACAAAAGCGCCGCAACCGCGAGGGCGTGCAGCCACTGGCCGTGCGCATGAGACCCCGGACCCTCGACGAGTTCGTTGGCCAGGAGCATTTCGTCGGTCCCGGCAAGCTGCTGCGGCGGATGTTGCAGGCCGACCGCCTCACCAGTGCGGTTTTCTACGGCCCCCCGGGATCCGGCAAAACCACGCTGGCGCACGTCATCGCCCGGATGACCCGCGCTCATTTCCAGCAGGCCAACGCCGCCGCCATCGGAGTCAAGGAAGTCCGCGAGATTCTGTCCGAAGCCCGAGAACGCCTGGAGACCGGCGGTCAACGGAGCGTGCTGTTTCTCGACGAGATCCACCGCTTCAACCGGGCCCAACAGGACACGCTGCTGGACGATGTCGAGAACGGTGTGATCATTCTGATCGGGGCGACCACCGAAAACCCCTTCTTCGCGGTGAATTCGCCGTTGATCTCCCGCAGCCAGATCTTCCGCTTCGAACCGCTCAACTCCGAGGACATCAAGAGGGTGGTCCGTCGCGCGGTCCAGGACAAGGAGCGGGGTTTCGGGAGTATACCGGTGGTGCTGGCGGACGAGGCCGCCGAGCACTGGGCCACCTTGTGCGACGGCGATGCCCGCCGGGCCTTGACCGCCCTGGAAGTTGCGGTGCTCTCCCAGCTTGCCGAGCGCCCCAACGAGCCCGTCAACATCGATCAGGCGGTGGCGGTCGAGTCCATCCAGGGCAAAGCGCTACAGTACGACCGCGACGGCGACGCTCATTACGACACCGCGAGCGCGCTCATCAAATCCATTCGTGGAGGGGACCCCGATGCCGCCGTCTACTGGCTGGCGCGGATGCTCGAGGGTGGCGAAGATCCCCGCTTCATCGCCCGCCGGATTGTGATTGCCGCGGCGGAGGACATTGGCAACGCCGATCCACAGGGTCTGATCCTCGCCCAGGCCGCCGCCGACGCCACCAACTTCATCGGGTTGCCGGAGTGCCAGTTGCCGCTGGCCCAAGCGGCCGTCTATCTGGCGTGCGCCCCCAAGTCCAACGCCGCCGCAATGGCGATCTGGTCCGCGGCGGAGGACGTACGCGCGGGCCGCACCGTGCCGGTCCCTGTTCATCTGCGTGATACCCACTACCCAGGCAGTCGCCGCCTGGGCCACGGCGAGGATTACCAGTATCCTCACGATCACCCGGAGGGGATGGTGGCACAGGACTACCTGGGTGTCGATAAGGTATACTATCGCCCGACGGAGCGGGGCGCCGAATCGTCCATGGCCGCCCATTTGCACGAATTCCGAGCGCTGCGTTCCCCCGCGGAGCGAACTGGCGGGGCGGACGAGTCAGGAGAGGCTCAGGCATGAGCGTGAAACGGGACTTGCGGCAACGCTTGAGAAGAATCCTCGCGGACATCCCCCCCGAGCAGATCCGGGCCAAGTCCGCCGCATGCTGCAAGCGGTTGGTCGAGCAGCGCGAGTACCACAAGGCCGAGATCGTCATGGTGTTCCTCTCCCTGCCCACCGAGCTTGATACCACGCCGTTGGTGCTCCGGGCCTGGCAGGATCGCAAGCGCGTGCTCGCGCCCAAGGTCAGTTGGGAGCAGCGGCGGATGATGCCCATCGAGATCCGCTCGCTGACCCACGATCTGGCCGAGAGCGCGCCGGGCATCCGCGAACCGGTCTCCGGGGTGCCGATTCCGGTATCCATGATCGACCTGATCATCGTGCCCGGACTGGGGTTTGACGCGGAAGGCAATCGCCTCGGCCGCGGACGTGGCTTTTATGACCGCTTTCTGGCCCACCCCGAGGTTCGGGCGGTCAAGTGTGCCGTCGCGTTCGAGGAACAGCTCTGTCCGGAGATACCGCGCGGCCCGCTCGACGTACGTGTGGACATGCTGGTGACTGACACCAAGGTTCGCCGCATGAAGAACACGAAGAAGAAATAGCCCCGCCACGCTCAATCGCCTCAGAACATTTCACAGGATTTCACAGGCGACCGCGAAACGTTTTCTGCATCAACTACGAAAAAAGCCTTGAATCCGCGCTGAAGTAGGATACCTTACCGTTGAGGCGCGAGCGAGTGGTTACCTCCCACCCTAACAACTATCACACCGTGGAATAGCGCTTCCACAAGGAGGCCCAACCGTGGCCAGACACCGTAGAAGAAGGCGGAATCGGGCTTATACGTTCTTTGCCGTGGCGATCCTCGCCGCCGGGGCGGGCACCTACTACAAAGTATTCTGGAAACCGATCAGCGACGCCGCGGCGACTTCTCCTCTCGGCAGCGAGCGCGAGGCCGCGCCACGCCTCATCTCGGAAAGGCCCGAACACGGCGACGATGCCGGCGGACCCTACAGTCACGTTCCCGAACGCGGAACGGCAGCCGCCCCGGGGGCGGACGCGCAGACTGGAAAAATCGACTACACCCGGGCCCTCGCGCTGATGAAAGCGGGGCATGCCTCGCACCAGCGCGGGGAGGTTATCGATGCCCGCGCCAAGCTGAGCGAAGCGCTCGCTCTGCGACTACCGAAGGAGGAAACGGTTAAGTCGCGGGCGGCCCTGTCCAAGCTGGCCGACGAGACCTTGTTTTCTCCGGCCGTTACGCCGAACGATCCGTTCGTTTCCACCTATGTGGTTAAACCGGGGGATTCGTTAGCCAAAATCGCCAGGCAATACGCCGTGACGGACGACCTGCTGGCCCGCGTCAACAGCATTGCGAATAAGAACGTGATCCGCGCCGGCCAGCGGCTCAAGGTGCTGCACGGACCGTTCCACGCGGTGATCAATCTCAAGACCTTCGACATGGACGTCTATCTGCAAAAAACGTTTGTCAAGCACTTCAAGGTCGGCCTGGGCGAGAACAACAGCACGCCCACCGGCAAGTGGCGGGTCGTGAATAAGCTGAAGAACCCTACATACTACCCGCCGCGAGGCGGTGATATCATCGCCGCCGATGACCCCGAAAACCCGCTCGCCGAACGCTGGATCGGCTTGGAGGGTGTCGAGGGCGATGCGCTCGGCCAGGAACGTTACGGCATCCACGGCACCATCGAGCCCGAGTCCATCGGCAAGAGCATGTCCCTGGGCTGCGTGCGTCTGTACAACGAGGACGTCGAGTTCCTCTTCGAGCTACTGGTCGAGAAGAAGTCCATCGTGGTCGTCCGCTAAGTCGACGGGTGCCACCCAACGCCGTTAACTACAGATGGTGTCATATTGCCTCAGTAATGCCTGTGTTCGGTCTTTTTCGTAGGTTGTCGGCCTGCGCAATTTCGGGGGGCTGGGGGGCGTCTCGTTTTTCTTGTGTGGCCAATCGCGGGCCCGCTTGGGCGAACCGCGGATATACGGATCTCGAACCGCAGCGCGAAGACGCGTCA
>JAUWNF010000230.1 GCA_030612785.1 Phycisphaerales bacterium | reverse complement strand
GCCTCTGCAGCTTCCAATTCACGGATGCCTTTGTGCACTGTCGCAGCCGACATACCGGTCGCCGCCACCCCCGCCGCAATCCCTCCTCGCCCCAACGAGCGCGCCTCAGTTGCAGCCCAAACACGCCGGGAACGTTCATTCAATACGTCCGCCAACGCATGGTACGTCCCGCGCACCCATTGCACCACTGCGGCATCCGGCATATTCTCCTATCGGCGAAGTACACCGGAATCATTTAACTTATTTTTACGCGATTCCTTAGTGTCGTTTGACGACGATCGCGGTGAGATCGTCCGCTTGTGTCGTTCCCTCGCCGAACCGGACCACCGCTTCGTGAAGCCGCTCGATGATGCGCCGCGCCGGGTCCGCCCGGTGGGTGCGGACCACGTCGAAAATGCGCTCGGTGCCGAACAGTTCGCCGTCTCGATTGGCCCATTCGAAGAAGCCGTCCGTTACCAGAATCAGAATATCCCCGGGCTTCATCCGCATCGGCGTCCCCGGTTTCGCATCGAACTCGCGCATGATCGCCAGAGGTAGCGCCGTAGCCTGTAGTTCCTCTCCTCGCTCGGTGTCAGCGTGGAAGTACAGTAGTGGTCCGTGACCGGCGCTGACGTAATCGAGGACATGTTCGCGCGGGTCCAGCGCCCCAAAAAACGCGGTCACAAACCTGCCGCCGCTGAGATCTTGTAGCAGCCGTTCGTTCACCCGCGACATGATCACGGATAGGTCATCCGTCATCATGACCAACGCCCGAAGCATCGCCCGGCACTCGGACACGATCAAAGCCGGGCCGATCCCGTGCCCGGTTGCGTCCGCCACCAGCAAGCCGATGGCCCCTCCGGGCAGCGGCACGTAATCGTAGCAGTCACCACCGGTCTCATCGGCCGGCCGGTTCCATCCGGCGATGTCGTACCCCTCGACCGAGGGATCCTCCTTCGGCAGCAGGGAACTCTGGATCTCGCGGGCGACGGCCAAATCATGCACCAGGCGTTGCTTCTCCGCAAACTCGTCCAACAGCATCTGGCGTTGGATCGCCACACCCGCCAGCGAGCCCAGAATGGCTCCCTCCTCCTCATCGCGCCGGTCGAAAGCTCCGCCACGTTTGTTGAGTGATTGCAGAACACCCACAATCGCCCCGTCGTGCCCGGTCAGCGGAATGGAGAGAATCGTCCTCGTGCGAAAACCGGTCTTCTTGTCGATTTCGCGGTTGAAACGGGGGTGCGCGTAGGCGTCCGGGATGTTCTCGATGGACCGTTTGGCCACCGTGTCACCGGCCACGCCCAGCTTCGCCAAGAAACGGATTTCGCTCTCCCCGGTCGCCACCTTGCTGTAGAGTTCCTCCGCCACGGCGTCGTAGAGAAAGACCGAGGCGCGCTCGCAGTCCAACACCTCCAGCGCCGCATGCTCCACGCGCTGCAGCAGTGGCACCAACTCCGTGGTGGAGCCCAAGTACTTGGAGACCTCCAGCAACGCGGTCAGGTCGCTGATCTGCCGTCTGAGCGTGTCGTTCTCCATAGTCTACAGAATCCCACGACTCTCCGGGGATTGCAAGCTGCTGTCTTCCGCCAACCTGCGGTGTTTCGCGAGACTGATGCGTTACAACGCCTCGGGGATCCGCTCGATGACCTCGTCGGCCAATCCGTAGTCGACCCCTTGCCGGGCATCCAGCCACAGGTTGCGGTCGCAGTCCTTTTCGACGTCCTCTATTCTCTTGCCCGTGCAGCTCGAGATGATCTCATAGAGGCGCTTGCGGACGCGGATGATCTCCTCGGCTTCGATGGCTAGATCGGTGGCGCTGCCCTCCAGCACGCCGCCGATGAGCGGTTGGTGGAGCAACAGGCGCGAGTTCGGCAGCATGTAGCGCTTGCCCCTCGTGCCCCCGCAAACCAGCAGCGCCCCCATGCTCGCCGCCAGCCCGATGCAGTAGGTGGACACATCGCAACGAACGAACTGCATGGTGTCGTAAATCGCCAGGCCCGCCGACACCGAGCCGCCGGGAGAATTGATGTACAGAGAGATGGCCGCCTTCGGATCCTGGTTGGACAGGAACAACATCTGCGCCACGGCTACGTTGGCCTGGGCATCGTCTATACCACCGCCCAAAAAGATGATTCGATCTTTTAGGAGGCGGGAATAGATGTCATAGGCCCGCTCGCCGCGGCCGCTGGTCTCGATCACGAAAGGAATCTGTTGATTCATGGTCGGCATGATGTCTGTCTAGCTCCCCATATCACGAAACAGGTTCTTGAAACAGACTCTCGCGCAGAGGCGCGTTAATCAGTCTGCTTCTCCCGCTCCGCCGGTTTCTTCTCCTTCTTCCCCTTGTCCTCTTCCTTGAGGACTTCGTCCACGATCCCGAACTCCTTCGCTTCCTCCGCGTTCAGGTAGCAATCGCGTTCGGTGTACTCGCAGACCTTATCGTACTCCTGGCCGGTGCACTCGGTCACGATCTCATTCAACCGTCGCTTGTCTTTAATGACTTCCTCGGCCTGGATGCGGATGTCCTCGGCTTGGCCGCTGATTCCGCCGTAGGGTTGGTGCAGCATGACTTTCGCATGGGGCAGTATAAAGCGTTTGCCCTTGGCGCCCGACATCAAAACGATCGCCGCGCCGCTGGCGGCTTGCCCGATGCAATAGGTGGCCACCTCGCAGTTCAAGAAGCGAATCGTGTCGTAGATGGCCAGCGTCTGGTCCACCAGTCCGCCCGGCGAGTTTATGTATAGATTGATTTCCTGATCCTTCTTGATCGACTCCAAATACAGCAGCCGCATGATGGCCACGCTGGCGCTACGCTCCAATATCGGACCGGACATGAAAATGATCCGGTTCTCCAGGAGCATCTCCTCGATGGACATCTCCCGCGTCCGCTGGTACTGAGGGTACGCTTGGTTCAGAACATCACCCGGGTGAATCAACTTTGGCATGGATCTTCCCTTGATTAATACCCCCTTACGTCGGCACAAAACCGGCCGCAACTGTTCTAGTTTCCCTTCCTTCCCGACCCCCTTTTCACAGTCCCTGCGGATTCATTCTCGGACTCGTTCTTCTCCGTGATCTCGGCCGACTCCAGGAGCGCGTCCAAAACCTTCGCGTCCCGAATCCGCAGGTAAAGTGCCCTCATGCCGTCGTTCTTGCTGAGTTCGTCGCGCATGCGGTCGAAGCGCTTGCCCTGCATGGCTGCGATCGAAGCGATAGTCCCGTTGATCTCGTCCTCGGTGACCTCGATCTCTCGCTCCTCGGCGATTTTGTCCAGCACAAAGAACAACTTCAGATCGGTGGTCGCCTCCGCCGCCGCCTGCACGCGAAGTTCGTCCATTCGCTTGGTGATCTCCGCCTCGGGCGCCCCGGCCTGATACAGCTCGACCATCCGCCGCCGCACGACCGTGTCTGTCTGCCGTTGTGACAGGCTCTCCGGCAATTGGAAATCCGCGTTGTCCAGCAGGTACTTGGTGACCTGCACGCGCATGGCCTCCTTCACCCGGCTCTGGAGACGCTGCTCCATACTAGCCTTGACGGCCTCGCGCATCTCGCCCTCGTCCTCGTAGCCGAACTCCGCGAGCAACTCGGGCGTCAGTTTCGGAATGACCAGACGCTTGATGTCGTGGATCGTCAGTTCAAAGCTCCCGCTCTTACCGCGCAGCTCCGGCGTGTCGAAGTCCTCGGGGAAGGTGACCTCCACCTTCACTTCCTCCCCCGCCTTCTTGCCGATCAGAACGTCGCCGAACCCGGTTAATTGCAGGCCTTCGTAACGCTGGTCGCGGGCGGCCAGCATGGCGTTGGCCTCCGACTTGATCGTCTTGCCGTCAACCACCACCTTCATGTCGCCGACTACCAGGTCGTCCGCCTCGACCGGTTCACCTTCCACGGGCGTGTAACTTCCGCGGAATGCCAACATCCGCTTGCACTCGGCGGTCACGTCTTCGTCGGTGACGGTCCGCGCCGTCTTCTCCACCGCAATACCGTCCAGGGCGGGCAACTCGAACTCAGGCCTCAATTCCACCTCGCAGCTAAAGGTGAAATCGTCCTCCTTGGGCATGTGCAGGTGCTCCAGGGCCTGCTCGGTGCTGACCAGTTTCTCGGAGACCACCACCCTGTTCATGCCCGACTCATCGCTGACCTGCTCGGGAATCTTGGCCCACACCAATGGATCGCCCAGCGTGTTAAGCTCCAGTTTCTTGACCGCTGCCAGATACCCACTGCTTACCAACTGCGCCGTGAGCTCGTCACCGACTTCGTGGCCGAAGCGCTTCTCGACCAGACGCAACGGCGCCCGACCGCGGCGAAATCCCGGCACGACGGCCTCGCGCTTGAGTTCCTCGAACTGCTCGCCCAGACGCTCTTCGATCAGGGCGCGCGGAATGGAGATGTCCAACTTCTTGCGCAGGGGACCGATGTCCTCGACGTCCACTTCGACGGCCTCCTCCAGCTTGGCCATCAGCTTCTCGTCGTCGGACAGCTCCTCTTGCTCAACGTCTTCCTGCTTGACGTCCTCTTGCTCAACGTCCTCCTGCTTGACGTCCTCATTCTCGACTTCTACGCCGGTGTCTTCCTCATCAGCCATGGAACTGTCTCTCCGTTGTCCCGCGCCTGTGAATTAGTGCTCTGCCACTCTACCGTTGCTCAAGCAACGGTCACGCTCTCGTCCAGGTAAACGTCCTGGATGGTATTGAGCAGCTTGATACCGTCGGCCATCGGGCGCTGAAACGCCTTGCGTCCCGAAATCAGCCCCGTCCCGCCGGCTCGTTTGTTGATCACCGCCGTGCGGCACGCCTCGGCGAAGTCGTTCTCACCAGACGCCCCACCGGAGTTGATCAAGCCGGTCCGGCCCATGTAATTGCACGCCACCTGGTAGCGACACAGCTCGATGGGATGGTCGGTGGCCAGCTTTTCGTAGACGGCCGGATGGGTCTTGGCGAATTTGATAGCGGTAAAACCGCCGTTGTGCGTCGGCAGCTTCTGCTTGACGATGTCCGCTTCGATGGTCACGCCCAGGTGGTTGGCCTGCCCGGTAAGATCGGCGGCGTCGTGGTAGTCCTTACCGTCCTTCTTGAACGCGCTGTTCCGCAGATAGCACCACAGCACGGACACCATGCCCAACTCGTGGGCTACGTGGAATGCCTCGGACACCTCCTGAATCTGCCGGCTGGATTCCTCGGACCCGTAGTAGATCGTTGCCCCAACCGCCACCGCGCCCAGCTCAAATGCCTGGCGCACATCGGCGAACATGATCTGGTCGTAGGTGTTGGGATAGGTGAGCAGTTCGTTGTGGTTGAGCTTGACCAGAAACGGGATCTTGTGCGCATACTTGCGCGACACCGCCCCCAGCACCCCGAGCGTCGAGGCCACCGCGTTGCAGCCGCCCTCGATCGCCAGCTTCACGATGTTCTCAGGATCGAAGTAGATGGGGTTGGGGGCGAACGACGCCCCGGCGGTGTGCTCGATACCCTGGTCCACCGGCAGGATCGACATGTACCCGGTGTCGGCCAGACGACCGTGACTCAGGATCGCTTGCATGCTCTTGAGCACCGGGGTCGGGCGGTCCGTCAGCGCCATTACCCGGTCGACGAAGTCCGGTCCGGGCAGGTGCAGCGAATCACGATCGAACCCCTTGCACGTGTAATCCAGCAAGCCCTGCGCCTCATTCCCGAGAAGATCAGCAATCGCACTCATGACTTCACTCCTAGCACAAAGCCCGTCATACCCCTGCCACGGCGTGCCGCGTGGGGATGAAATGACGATACACCACAGCACCGCCAAAAAAGTAAGCCAGGCGCTCGTCCATGTTCCGCCCGGCCAGTCCTGACTACCGGCACTCAACCTACCCCACCGCAGCCAACGCCTGGCTATGCGTGCCGGTATCCCACGGTGGGCGAAATGCTCAAGATGTCAATCGACCGCGTCAAGACGCAACTGCATCTCCAAAGCGGGTGACGAGACTTGAACTCGTGACATTCACGTTGGCAACGTGACGCTCTACCACTGAGCTACACCCGCA
>JAUWNF010000711.1 GCA_030612785.1 Phycisphaerales bacterium | reverse complement strand
CCCCCCCCGCCGGTTGATCCGTTGGCCTTTGCGGTGGGTGACGTCCCCCCCTCGGGCGATCACGTCGGCGGCGCGCGCCGGCCCGGCGCCGGTCAGCATCAATGTCAGAACGATCGTACGTGCGTAACGCATGGCATTTATCAGCAATCAGCTTTCAGCTATCGCCAATCCCCAATCGTCAATCCCCAATCAGAAGGGCTTGATCTTGTCAAGAATCTTCAGGAGCCACCCACGGCTCGACCCGTCGCGGACGGCGCCGCTGTTTTTCACTTTCAGGTCTAGGTCCGCGAGTTGGGTGCTCAGCACGGTGTTGTCCGGCGTAACGTCGACACTACGGCAGACTCCGGTCAACGTCATCACGGTGACCTCGTCCTCGAACTGCTGCCGCCCGCGGGCCTCGAGGACCAGGTTGCCGTTGGGCTTGACGTCGATGAGCTCGGCAGTGATCCGGGTGGTCAAGCTGTCCTCGCGGTCCTTGTCCGCTTTGTTCTTCACTTCGCTTTCCAATTCGTACTTGATGTTGGGCTTGCCGCGCCGGAAGGTGGCCGCCCCGATACCGCCCTCAATGAAGTTAATGAACGCGTCGATCGTGCTCTCGATGCCCGCCTCTTTCTTGGTGTTGAGCTTGCCGTCGCTCTCGAACTTGGTTTGCTGACGAACGATGACGGTGATCAGATCGTGCACCTGGAATTTCTTAGGCGGCCTGACCTCCACAGCGATCAGAGAGTGCTTCTCCAGTGTCGGGTTCCCCTGGTATTCTGATTCTTCGCGCGTGGTTTCCCGGGCTGGTTGCGTGGTCGCGCGCCGCTTGGCCAGCGAGGTCGTCTGGGCAAATGCGCTGGAAGTCACCGCGCCGATCGCCAGCATTGCCAACAAGTGTCGCTTCGTTGTCATCATGAAGCTCCCCCCGCCAGCAGCATTTGTTCGCCGTCCGGCGACTCCCCGTAACCCACCCGCACGCACCGCGGGCCGACCACGCGCCCGGTAAGCTGCGCCTTGCGGCGACCCGGCAGGTGCAGCGTCACCAACTCTCCGTAGTCCCCGTCCTCGGTGACCTTGGCCGCCGTCTTGATGGTCACGGTGCCGAACCGCGCGAGCACTTCCACGATTTGCCCGCGCCGCACCAGCGGTACGCGTTCCAGATCGCGGGCGCCCAGCATTTCGCCGGGCGGGATGAACCGCTGGGCCCGCAGACCGATGACCGCGCCTGGGTCCGCCATGCCGATCTGCCCGGGCCGGGTGAAACGCTGCGGTACCATGCGCACGTCCTCCGCACGCACCGTAGCCCCCCGGTTGATTGCCTTGTGGGCCACCACCACCTCGCGGATCAGGGCGACGTTAAGGACCAGGGGCACCCGCTGCACCTCGGACGCGCCGCGCAGAATGGCAACCTCCACGTGGATCAACCCCATGTTCGAGCCCGATTTGCGCCGCACACGGAAGGTAAACTCGGGGGACGAAAGCTCGAGCACCTGGGCGGAAGTCCGCCCGAAGCTGATGTCGGCCTGACCGCCGTAGGCGGCCAATTGTTGATCGAAGTAGTCTGTTACCACTTCGCGGAGGGTGTGTCGTCCCGCTGGTTCTGCGTTGGTGTCCGCGTCGGCCTCCGGCGGTGCTTCCGGTATGGGTCGGGCGGTCCGTACCGGCCGGCGTACCGCGCATTCCGCCGCACCCCTTACATACACCTGCGCCCGGTTCACTCCGAAGTGCGCCAGGGCCTCGCGGACGGCGGACAAGGCGATAATGCGTGAAC
>JAUWNF010000498.1 GCA_030612785.1 Phycisphaerales bacterium | reverse complement strand
GAACTGCGTCCGAATCGGGCAGCCCGACACCTCGCAATGGCGATGTCCGTCAAACGCGCTCTGGGTCTCGGGCCACTGAACGAATACGTGCGATGCCCTGCGGGCCAGGAACCGATTGGCCCGCCCGGGAATCGCGTCGGGATTCATCAGCACCGTGGGGATTCCGCTTTTGGCGGCTTCGTAGATTGGAGGCCCGCTGGCAAATCCCCCGGAACCGATGACCACCGCGGGACGCTGGGCGGCGAAGTACTCGCGGCAGAGGCGGCGCGATTGCGACCAGCGGAGCAAGAACCCAGGCCAACCCCAAGGCTTCATTCGCAGAGGCTGCACGCTTTGGCTAATCACGTCCGTGTCGGATAGATTGATGGTGGCGCGATCGAACGGGCGCGCCGTGCCGAAGAACGTGAACCGCACGCCGGGCACGTTTTCTCTGAGGGCTTCGGCAACGGCCAGCGCCGGGAATAGATGACCACCGGTGCCTCCGCCGGCAAAGACCACCGTGGCCTTGCGGCCGGCGGGCGTCGCCACCGGCGTTTGGGTTTCCGCGCTCTCAGTTGCGATAAGAGTCATCACCTCATCCGGTACAGGCTGGCGATTTAATCTGTAGCGTCGCCCCTTGTGGGCGGCGTAGCCTCGTTTCTCGTCACCCACAAGGGGTGACGCTACATCGGGGATCGCCATGGACGATTAAATCGACAGCCTCGGTCGCGGACGGGACCGCTTCCATTTGCCTTGAACCCCCAAGTTCAGCGTGGGCGCCAGGGCACGATCCTGCCGGTGAGCTGCCGCCGCTCCCTGACGGTCGCGGTTCGGTTCGCCGGGATCCGCGCAGGCTGAAGCCTGCGGCTCGGGCGATACCGGCCAGCAAACCCACGAGTGACCCGAGGAAAACCGCACCGGATCCACCGGCCGACACGAACGGCAGGGCAATGCCCTTGGTCGGGGCCATCACCGTCACCACCGCGATGTTGATGGCTGCCTGGAGGCAGATCAGGAGAGTGATTCCCAGGGCCAACAGACGCGGCTGGGCGCCCTCCGCGCGGCGCATGGTGTGCAGGCCCAACCACAGCAGGACGACAAACAGCAAGATGACGAGCATCCCGCCCAACAACCCCGTCTCCTCACAGAGCACCGAGAAGATGAAGTCGGTCTGGCTGGCCGGCAGATAGCCGTACTTTTGAACACCCGCGCCGAGTCCGCAGCCGAACCAGCCGCCCGAAGCGATGGTCACCAGCGACTGGATCGGGTGATAGCCCGCACCCTGGGGGTCGGCCCAGATGTCAAAAAAGCTGGTCAGGCGCGTCCAACGGTAGGGCTCGAAGTAGACCAGGCAGCCCGCGGCGATCAGGCCGGGAAGGGCCGCCAACAGCAGATGGATGATTCTGCACCCCGCCGCGAGGAGCATGGCCCCACCGACTACCCCGAGCAGAGCGCCTGTGCCGAAATCCTCCAGACCGACCAGGCCGGCCAGCACGGCGATCACGATCACCGCCGGCAACAGCGTCCTGGTGGGCGACGTAATGTGCGCCCTTCGATCAGCCAGGAAGGCAGCCAGGAACACCAGCAGGGCCAGCTTGGCCAGTTCGGAGGGCTGAAAGTTCAGCCCGTACTCCGCCGGGCCGACCACCAGCCAGCGCCGCGCGCCGTGACGCTCGAGACCCACACCGGGTATCAGCGCCGCCGTCAGGCAGACACCCGCCAGCACAACCAACAGCACCGACGGTTGCCACCACGACGCGCGCCGCCATGCAAGCGGGCGGCAGCCAATCCGCGCAAAGATCAACATCGCAATGAAGCCGAGGCTCGCGAAAACCAGTTGCCGCCCGAAAGTGGATTTCCACAGCGCCATCGAAAGGAGCGAACGATCCAGGCTGGCGGTCGCCGAAGCGATCATCACCACGCCGATCATCATCAGCGCGGCGGTCACCACGATGATCGCGGTGGCCGTCGATCGGGCTTGGCCGCCATTTGCGGACATGGATCGTCCTACATGACGAGACGTTCTTTCGGCCCACAGAGTCATGGGCCGAGGGCGCCGCATCTCTTAAAACGTGAACCACTGCGGTGCTAGCGTAGCTTGACCGTCGCCAACGCGAACACCGCGAACATAGCTGCCACCAGCCAGAAGCGTGTGACCGTCTGTGTCTCGGTCCACCCACTCAAGTGATAATGGTGGTGGAGCGGGGCACAACGGAACATGCGTTTGCCGCCGGTGGACTTGAAGTACCACACCTGTAACATGACCGAGATCGCCTCGATCACAAACACGCCACCGACGATGAACAGCATCAATTCCTGACGGATGACCACGGCTACGTACCCGATCGCGCCACCAAGAGGCAACGAGCCGGTGTCACCCATAAACACACGCGCCGGGTGACAATTATACCAGAGGAAGCCCGCACATGCACCCACAATCGTGCCGCAAATCACGGCCAATTCGCCACTTTGGGGTATATGCGGTAGGAGCAGCTTACGCGCCAGCGTCTCGTCGCCGACGATGTACGCCAGCACCATGAACACCAGACTACAGATCGCCACGCAGCCCGAAGCCAACCCGTCCATGCCGTCTGTGAGATTCACCGCGTTGCTCGTTCCGGTAACCACCAGGACGGCGATGAACATGAACGGGAGCGCGGTCAGGTACAATCCCTCTTTGTAGAACGGTACGGTGAATACCCGATAGGCTTCGACCTGTCGGCCGTCGGCGGCGCTGCCCACCCAGGCGAGGTTGGTGCGCCCCGCGCTGTAGACGAAGTACCCCACTATTACCGCCAAGCCGACCTGAAACAGCAGCTTTTCGTAACTCTTCAGCCCGTCACGGGTGCCGCTGCGGCGGGTGGCGGTCAGCTTGAACCAGTCGTCCACCGCCCCCAGCGCTCCGAGCCACAGCACGCAAAGGATACCCATCTGAACGTAGAAGACTTCGAGGAAATCGGCGAATAGCACGGTTCCGAGGATGATGGCGGCGATAATCAGCACGCCGCCCATGGTGGGCACCCGCTCCTTGTCGCGCATCAGTTCATTGAGTGACGCGTGATCGAACTCGGGGTGATCGCCGAGTTTGTATTTCACAAGCTGGCGAATGACCTTCGGACCGACAACCAGAATGAACAGGAAGCAGAACAAGGCCGCACATGTGCCCCGAAACAGCGGGTTCTCGTAGGCGTAGTGCCGCCCCCCAGCCAAGGCTCTAAAGAAATAGTACAGCACCTGTGGCGTGCTCCCTGACTATGAACGCCTCTCAGATTAAACGATCCGCGGGCTTTGGAGGCTGTCGATTTAGTCGTCCATGGTGATCCCCCGTGTGGCGTTACCCCTTGTGGGTGACGAGAAACGAGGCTGCGCCGCCCACAAGGTGCGACGCTACAGATTAAAC
>JAUWNF010000644.1 GCA_030612785.1 Phycisphaerales bacterium | reverse complement strand
GATTCATTTCACCGGGGGATCCATTCTGCGCACGGCGCGGACGAGCCTGCTGGACGATGCGCGGCTCAACACGTCGGCGGTGGTTGCTCCTGATGAGAAGAAGCTGACCACGACGATCAACAATCTGCTAGGCATGGGCGTAACGCATCTGCTGACCATCGGCGGGGACGACACGGCCTCGAGTGCCCGTTTCGTATCGCAGCGGTCGGCCGGCAAGCTCTGCGTGGTTCACGTCCCCAAAACCATCGACAACGCCCTTCCGTTACCGGGCGACTTTCCGCCCTTCGGCTATGCGCCCGCGCGAAATCAGGGGGCGCGGCTGTGCGCCAGCTTGATGGAAGATTCACGCACGACCAATCGCTGGTATCTGGTGGTAACCATGGGGCGCAACGCGGGGTTCCTGGCGTTGGGCATTGGCAAGGCGGCGGGAGCGACCCTGACGCTCATTCCGGAGGAGTTCCCCGAACGGACCACGGTCTCCGACATCGTCGACATTCTGGAGGGTGCGGTTCTGAAACGTCGGTTGATGGGCCGCCGGGACGGAGTGGCAGTGGTCGCCGAGGGTCTGGCATACCGGCTGGGCGACGTGGTGGAACTGTCCCGTATTCTGGGTAAGGAGGTGCCCACCGACGCCGCGGGCCATCCCCGGCTGTCCGAAGTGCCACTCGCCGACATTCTGAAATATGAGCTGACCAAGCGCTTCGCCGCGCGCGACGACAAGCTCACCCTGGTGTCTCCGACGATGGGCTACGAGTTACGCTCCGCGGCACCGACTCCGTTCGACATGGCCTACTGCCGCGACCTCGGGCATGGAGCGATTTGCCTGATGCTGGAGGGCGTCGCCGACACGCGGCACGGGGTCATGGTGACGCTGCAGGACGGGAACCTGGTGCCCATGTTCTTCGAGGACATGATCGATCCTCAGACCAACCGCACCCGCGTCCGCACCGTGGACGTGAACTCGTATAGTTACGCGGTGGCCCGGGCGTACATGATTCGGCTCGAGGAGGGCGACTTCGAGGATGCCGAGCAGCTCCAAAAGCTTGCCGCCGAGGCGAAGATGTCCCCTGGAGTATTTCGGGAGCGTTACGGCCACGTGGCCACCTTGGGGCGCTACAGTTCCCAGGCCGCCTTGGCGACCAGCAATTCCGATTGATCCCGCGTGACCGCGGTAGCGATTTGACAACGCTTCGTGTGATGTGGTCTAAGTAACCTATGCGTATCGCCATGCTCGCGCCAATCAGTTGGCCTCTGCCGCCCAGCGGATACGGCCCGTGGGAACAGGTGGCCCACAATCTCACCGAGGAACTCGTTAAGCTCGGGCATGAGGTGATCCTCTTCGCCGCCGGCGGATCACAGACGCGGGCCAGGCTGATTGAGACCGTGCCGTACGCACTATCTACCTGGCCGCAAGCCCAGCGCGACGCACCACGCCGATTCGATCCGCAAACCGGACTGCTGGAAGGTCCGCCCGACGGGCGCGTTTGGGAACAGTTGCACATCGCCACCTGCATGGAGCGGGCCGCCGCCGGCGAGTTCGATGTGATTCACTCCCATCTGCACGTCCATGCGTTGGCGTGGGCCCGGCTGATCAAGTGCCCGCTGGTTTCCACCCTTCACGGGGCGGCGTGGGTGCGTTCGAGCCACCCCATCCTCACGGCGTACAAGGAGAATCCGTTCGTTTCCTTATCCGACGCGGAGCGGACCTTGTTGCCCGAGTTGAATTACGTCGCGACGGTGTACAACGGAATCCGGCTGGAGAACTTCCCGTTCGAGGCTGACAAGGACGATTACCTGCTGTTCGCCGGACGGCTTGCTCCGGAGAAAGGGCCCGATGTCGCGGTAGAGATCGCCAAGCGCGCGGGCCGGCGCCTGTTGATCGCGGGGATGATCGAGCCGCAATACGAAGACTATTTCAATACCCGGGTCAAGGCGCACATCGACGGGCGACAGATTGAATACCTGGGACTGCTGTCGCAGGCAGAGTTGGCGCCGGTGTATCGCAAGGCCGCCGGGGTATTGTTTCCCATCAGTTGGTGCGAGCCGTTCGGCTTAGTCGCCGTGGAGGCCCAGGCGAGTGGGACCCCGCTCATTGCCACGCGCTTCGGTGCGCTACCGGAGATCATCATCGAGGGGCAGACCGGGTTCGTAGTCGATTCGCTGGATGAAGGTGTTGCCGCCGTGGACAAGCTGGCCGCCATCTCGCCGCACGCCTGTCGGCGAAACATTGAGACGCGTTTCAGTGCGGAGCGGATGGCCCGGGGGTACGAAGCAG
>JAUWNF010000094.1 GCA_030612785.1 Phycisphaerales bacterium | reverse complement strand
ACAGCGCCGGGGCCTACTGGCAAATCAGCTATACTCGTCAGATGAAGAGCCGAACGGAATACGTCCGCCGGGAGTGGGTCACGGAGGTTCGCAAACAGATCGCGAGGCACAAGCGGTTCAAACGCCTGATCGACCAATGGGTTGACCTGGGCATCGAGCACTCACGGCTGGCCATGCAGATTGCGAAAACCAAAGGCATGAAGTAGGCTGGAACTCGGTACTCTCAAGTGGGGATCACCATGGACGATTAAATCGACAGCCTCGTAAGGGAACAGGACAGAAGCGAGACCTAGGTTGGCGGACAATAGAATACTCAGCCCCCAACGGGGGCGTCGGAAAGACTTTGCTGAGTCGGTGCGAATAAGGAGATCACCATGGGTGACGAACCGAAGATTCACGTGGACAGCGATTGGAAGGAGGAAGCCCGCCGCGAGAAGGAACGGCTGGCTGAGCAAGAGGCCGAGGCCGCCAAGGCCGGGCCGCTACCCGATTCTACCTTCCTCGAAATCGTCAACATGATTGCCATGCAGGCGGCGGTTAACGTCGGTGGGTATAAGCACCCGTCCGGCGAGACCGTGCCGCCGGATCTGGCGATGGCCAAGCATCTGATCGACCTGCTGGAGGTGCTCGACGCCAAGACCAAGGGTAACCTGACCGACGAGGAGAAGAAGGTCCTTGACGGCGTTCTCTACGAGATACGCATGCACTACGTGCAAGCCGCCGGCGCTCCGGAGAAACCACCGGCCTGAAGAAAAAGGAGCTATCAGCCGTCAGATGTAGCGGCCGGCGTCTCGCCGGCCGGGGAGAGAATGGAAGGGTCCGTGACGCACCCTACGTGTTGGAGTTGGCGAATGCTGTTTCAACCACCTCTGCCGCCGCGGTACGCCGAGATGACCGAAGTGGAGATCGCCGACCAGATCGCGCGGCACAAGCGCGGGTTCGGTAAGTCGCTGGTGATACTCGGGCACCACTACCAGCAGGATGAGGTCATTCGCTTCGCCGATTTCACCGGCGACAGCCTCAAGCTGTCTCAAATCGCGGCCGAGCAGGACCAGGCGGAGTTCGTGGTCTTCTGCGGCGTCCACTTCATGGCCGAGTCCGCCGACATCCTCACAGCCGATTCCGTGAAGATCATCCTCCCGGACCTGTCCGCCGGCTGCAGCATGGCGGACATGGCCGCCATCGACCAACTGGAGGAGGCGTGGGAGTTTCTGACCCACGCGACCGCCGACACCTTCGTCCCCATCACCTACGTGAACTCCTACGCGACCATCAAGGCCTTCTGCGGAGAACATCGCGGCGCCTGCTGCACCAGCGGCAATGCCCGGTTGATCCTTGAATGGGCGCTTACCCAAGGGGATAAGGTGGTTTTCCTCCCCGATCAGCATCTGGGGCGGAACACCGCTTACGCCCTGGGCATCCCCCTGGACGAGATGGCGCTCTACGACCCCGCGTTGCCTGACGGTGGGCTGACCGGGGAGCAGGCTCGATCGGCCCGGGTCATTCTGTGGAAGGGGCATTGCAGCGTACACAGCCTCTTCACGGTCCAACAATGCGAGCAAATCCGGTCTGTCGCTCCGGAGGGCAAGATCGTTGTCCATCCGGAGTGCCCGTGGGAGGTGGTGCAAAAGGCCGACCTGGCCGGCAGCACCGAGTTCATCATCAAGACCGTCGGCGACTCCCCGGGCGGCTCCAAGTGGGCCGTCGGCACCGAAGTCCACTTGGTCGACCGCCTGGCGGCGCTGCACCCGGACAAGCAGGTGCGCTCGCTGGCGAGCATCCAGTGTCTGTGCACGACCATGTACCGCATCGACACCAGCCACCTGCTCTGGTCGCTGGACGAGCTAGCCGCCGAGCGGGTGAGTAACCGCATCGTTGTGCCGCCCGACGTCCGCCGCGATGCCCTGGTCGCTTTAGATCGCATGTTGCAGCACGTTTCCTCCCGGCCAATGGCTGCCAAATAGCCGGGGCGCCCCGTCCCCGGCATACCAACACCAGGGCAGCCCCCCGCGGCAGGATCTCACGACGTACCTTCCATTCGGCGGTGGGGCGATTAGAATGGTGCGGCGAACGTGGTACGCACCTGTGGTGCCGAATCGGATGAACGGGAGTCCGCCGTGAATAAACCTCTTGTCTTTGTAATTGTGGTGGCCGGCGTCGTGCTCGCGGGCGGCGGCACGTTTGTGCTGGTGCCCCATCTTCAGAGCAGCGAGACCGAGTTGCGCGCCCGAACCAGCGCCCACGCCGAGCGGGCTCGCCGCCTGCTCCGGCAGTTCAGCCAGAACCAGGAACGCATCGGGGCGCTGCTGGAAGCGCTGACCCGGAGCGGCATCAGCGCCGACATTGACGTGGAGGAGTTGCTGGAGGATGAGGAGAACCGCACCGCGGTAGAGGAAGAGGACGCGCGCCTGCACGATATCACCCGGCAAGGCGCCGGCGAACAGCGCGACCTCGAGGAGCGGTTTCTCCGCGCTGCCCATGGGCAGCAGTGGCAGCAGTACCAGGTGGCGGTCCGCCGACGCCTTGGCACCAACGTGAGCCAGATGACCCGCTCGCTCTCGGAGGGCTTGCGGGAACGCGCCCGCCTCCTGGCGGAAAACCGGCGGTTGCTCGAGGAGGCCCTCGGGGCGGTGAACCAGGCATTGGCCGAGTCCGCCGGAGACCTCAGCAGTCGGGAGGACGTTCACGCCAATCGGCTCAAGGCCATCATTCTCCGCCACCAGGCCCAGGCCCAGTGTCACCGGGCCGAGTCCCTGCGGCGGGAAGCAGCGCGTTTTCGGGCTCAACTGGCGACTCTGGCCCTCGCGGCCCGAAGCTTGGTCAACGAGAAAGACCTGGTCGCGGACAGCGGAATCGACGAATACCTGGCGACGGCCGAGCGGAACATCGCGGAAGCCGAAGCGGCTCTGGGCGAACTCCAAGCCTCGAGCACCGCCGTGCAAGCTGACATTGAGCGGATCAAGTCGCAACTGGCCGAGGCGCGCGTAACCGCCGACCAAGCGCGGACCGCCATGGAACGTATGCAAGCACGCGGTTTGGACTTGACCGACCCGCAAGGGTTCGAGAAGTTCTCCGCGGAGTTCGACGAGCTGGCCCGGACCTATCGCCAGGCCGTTTCTCAAGCCCACCGCCTGGAGTCCGGCACCTTGCTCAACGCTCGGATTGACCGCGGTGGTGACTTAATCGATGGTCGGTATGTACCGGCGGACGGCGCGGAGACCATACAGATCGACCGCGGTCTGGTGGGCTTGGAGAGCCGTCTGTCGGCGCTTCAACTGCGGACGACCGCCGCCCAACGCGCCGTGGAATCCGCTCGGACGTTCCACGAGACCCTGGTGTCGCGCCGGGCAGCGTACCAGGAGCGACGTGCCCGCGCCACCACGCGCCTGCAAGAGTTGGCTGAGTCGGCCTCGAAGGCGTATGCCGAACTTTCGCGCTTTTCGGCCGAGGCGGAGAAGACCGAGGCCGCCGCGATCGATCTGTACGGCAAATCGGCGAGCGCGTTCATCGCGGCGGCCCGATTCGCCGCGACCCGGTCCAGCGCGGCGAGTACCGCGCTCGCCGGGCTTGCTCCGGAAGCTCGGGAGCGTTCGCCCGATAACCGGGTTGCGGAAGATGCCTGGCTCGAGCAGCAATACAAGGCCAACGCTGCTGACGCTCAGATTGAGCTTGGCCGACTCTACTACACGATCAGCCGAGAAGCCAAGCGCACCGCCGAGGTGCTGGCTAACCTGCCCGAAGGACTCGCCCCGCCCGACTTGGACCCCACCACGTGGCAAGAGAAGCAAGAAGATGCCCGGACGCGAGGCATCGACGTTCTTCACACCGCTTACGATTCGCTCCAGCGCGCCCGACGTATTCCGCAAGGTCAGTGGACGCTGGCGGCCGAGGCCGCGGCAGCGGCCAGTCTGCTCGCCCTGCTCGGCGAGGAGGACCTGCGGGACGTTGCCATCGCCACCTACCAGCAGGTGGTGGCCGGCCACGAGGATAAGCCTCACATGCAGCCATACGTGAACCGCCTGAGAGCGCTCGGGCGCCAGTAAGCCCCCCGCCATGCAAGGGCTGTTGAATTAGTCTCTGTAGCGTCGCCCCTTGTGGGCGGCGCATCCGCGTTCCTCGTCGCCCCTTGTGGGCGGCGCACCATCGTTTTTCGTCACCCACAAGGGGTGACGCTACATTGGGGAGCACCACGAGCGACTGAATCGACGAGCCGTGCGGCGAAGTGAAGTCCCACGCGTCTCGTTCAAGTAGCGCTGGAACGAGGGGCTTGACATTCGCGTAGAAACTCACCGGTGGACGATTTGCGAGTCGCAAATGTTGCTGTTTCGGTTGACCGCCCATTCGGCGCTGGCGATAATGTTGTAGACGGCGGTGCGTGATGTGACCGGTCGGTAGGGGGAAAGAGGCCGAACGGGCGCAGGGGCGCTACCGCGAGAGGCCTTGCAAAGCAAGACCTCATAAGTTATTATTCGGCAAGAGGATACAAGCACACGCAGCGGCTCCCGCAGGTGCAGACGCACCTGACCAACATAAGACGTTCAGCGGCACTCGGAGCCTCGTGCTCATGCACAAGTACGTGTCAAGCGATCTGGCGGAACTCGCGCACCAGCTTACGCTGTCACCGCGACGGTTGCGCCTCAAGCAACTGAGCGGAATCGAGTCGTTCCTGGGCATGGTCGATCCCGACTTGGCGTATCCGTACGATCTGGTCTGCTACACCATTACCGAGTATCGCCCTCGCGCTACCGAGCCCCGCGCCACCATTCCAGGTAGCACGCTCATTGCCGACTTGGTCACGATGGCCGACCACCTCAGCCGAAAAGCCAAGCTGATTACCGCCGAGCTACCTGAGTCCTTTAACGTCCACGAGGAACTGGCCGACGAACTCAAGGTCAGCACCAAGACGATTCGGCGCTGGCGGCGCCGTGGTCTGACCGGCATTCGGGTGCTCTTTGACGATGGTGTGGGGCGGACGGTCTTCCTCCGCACGACGGTCGAGCGCTTCGTGAAGCAAAACGCCGATCTGGTCAAGCGCGGGGCGGCCTTCAGGCAGCTCTCCCCCGCGGAAAAGACCCAGATAGTCCAAACGGCCCGGGAGATGCTCAGCCATCGCCGCATGAAGCGCCACGTGGTGGCGCGTGAGCTAGCGGCGAAGACCGGCCGCGCCGTGGAGACGATTCGTTACACGCTGCAGCGCTACGATGAGCGCCGTCCGAACGAGGCACTTTTCGCCCGTGACGGTCAACCATTGTTGTCTCCGCGCCACCGCGTGATCTTGAGGTGCTTCCAGGCCGGTGAAACACCGGAGGAGATCGCAACGGCCCTGGGCTGCGCGGTCGCCGAGATACGGAGCGCGATCCGCGAGTTTGAAGCGCGGCGCCTGATCGAATCTCCCGTCGAATACGTTTACAACGAGCTATTCGACGCTCCCAACGCCGATGCCTTGATCCTGAATGCCCCCGAGCCGCCGCCCCGCGAACAGCCCAAGCAGGCGCGTCCGCCAAAGGGCCTCCCCGCGTACCTGCGCGCCCTCTACGATCTACCGCTGCTGTCGCCCGAGCAGGAGCGGGACAAGTTCCGGCGGTACAATTACCTAAAGCACAAGGCCGCCCGGCTTATCAAGGCGCTCGATCCCTTGAACCTGGCCGATTCCGAGTTGGCCGACATCCAGGTGCTTCTGGAGCAAGCTGAGGCGAGCAAGAAGGAACTGGTCAGCGCCAACCTGCGACTGGTGGTGAGCATCGCGAAAAGACATGTGGGGACGTCGGCCAACTTCTTCGAGGTGGTTAGTGACGGGAATCTGTCATTGATGCGGGCGGTCGAAAAATTCGACTACGCCCGGGGGAACAAGCTGAGTACCTATGCGTCGTGGGCCATCATGAAGAACTTCGCCCGTACCATCCCGGTGGAACATTACCACTGCCGCCAGTTCGTCACCGGGCAGGACGAATTGCTCGGCTGCGCGGCGGACCATCGCAGCGTGCCGGAGCCCGAGGCCGACCTCGAAAGCGTCCGCACGGTACTTGCCGCCGGGCTGAGCGAACTCAGCGATCGCGAGCGGGAGATCGTGACGCGGCACTACGGCCTCTTCGGTCAGGGGCCCGCACGGACGCTGGAGCAGTTGGGCCGGTGTTTCGGCGTCACCAAGGAGCGCGTCCGCCAGATCGAAAAAAGGGCCCTCGAAAAGATCCGGCGGAGCTTAGCGCCCGCGGCGGCGGAACTGATCGCCGAGTAATTGCGGCCTGAACACACGTCGCACATTTCACCTGTCCGAAGGTCCGAAAACCCGCATAAACTTCTGCTGGAGATACCACCTCGATGGTTTCTCCCCGGCTGAACCGGGGCCCCGGGCTCATTCAAGCGGTCCTATCATTGACGTAGGGCGGCTCTTTATTTGCCGCCTACCGCCCGGCCGCCTAAACCGCCGCCGCTCAAGCGACGATGACAACAGAGTAAGAATCTCTGGGTCCGGTTACGCGAACCTCCTCGGGAGACGGTTCATGGGTGTCGATGTGGTCAGTGAGAGTAAGGCTGTAATTACAAGGGCGCTGTCCGCCGTCGGCGACATCGCCACCTTGCCGGAAGTCACGGTAAAGATCATCGAGACGGTCGAAGACGCCCGTAGCACGGCGCGCGATCTGCACGAGATCATCAAGCGTGATCCAGCCTTGTCGGCCAAGGTGCTGAAGGTGGTCAACTCGGCCTTCTACGGCCTGCCCGGTCAGATTGCGGGCATTGACCGCGCCATCGTCCTGCTCGGGCTGTCGGCGGTAAAGAACCTGGCCATCGCCGCCTCCATCGCCCGTATGTTCAAGGGGGGCAAGATATCCGAACACTTCGACGCCAAGGAGCTCTGGCGGCACAGCGTTGCGGTCGGGCTGGCGTCACGGCTCATCGCCAAGAACAGCGGCGAGGTGGCCAATCTCGACGAACTGTTTGTCGCCGGATTGATTCACGACCTGGGTATCCTGGTCGAGCGTCAGGCCTTTCCTGAGAAGCTCGGTGAGGTCTGCGATCAATGTGCGGCGGGCGACGGTGCCCTGCTTGAGTTGGAGACCCGCATCATCGGCGCCGACCACCAGCAGTTCGGTGAAGCCCTGACGACCAAATGGCGGTTCCCGCGTCACTTACGCGCCGTCATCGGCTTCCATCACCACCCGCAGGACCTAAGTCCCGAATTGCAGCGGCTGGGCAATCTCATCCACCTGGCCGACGTGCTTTGCTGCAACGAAAAACTGGGCTTCAGCCTGACTGCCGCCGGCGAAGAGATAACCGAGGAACTCCTCGAGGCCGTCGGCCTGACCGTGGAGGAATTAACCGGGATTCGCGACCAACTGCTCGACGAGTTGGACGACGCGGTGAGCATGTTGACCGGGTGAGGTGACGGGAACCGCCCTCACCGTATATCATGTCAACCATGCGTCTCACCCTACCTTTCGGGAAGAGCACCCGGGAGATCGAACTCCCCGACGCCAATGTGGTCAAGGTGCTGGAAGCGCGACACGGCGCGGCTGTGCCCGACCCCGAAACGGCGATCTCGCGGGCGTTGGCCGAGCCCGTCAACTGCCCTCCGCTGGCTCAACTCGCCCGGGGACACGATGAGGCCGTCGTGGTCCTCTGCGACATGACCCGCCCGGTACCCAACCGCGTGCTCCTGCCGCCGGTCCTGCGCACCCTGGAAGGCGCGGGTGTTCCACGAGAGAAGATCACCCTCCTGGTGGCCACCGGACTACACCGACCCAACGAAGGCGTGGAATTGGAGACGATGGTCGGCGCGAAGCTCGTCCGCGATTACCGGATCGTCAATCACCGGGCGCGGATGGCTGAGGAACAGGCGAAACTCGGCGTGACGAAGCGTGGCACTCCGCTGGAGATCGATGCGGTATACGCGCGGGCGCCGCTGAAGATCACCACCGGCTACATCGAGCCCCACCTGATGGCCGGCTTCAGCGGCGGGCGCAAGGTGCTGGCCATCGGCTGTGGCGGCGAGCGGCTCATCCGCGCCGTGCACAGCCCGGCCTTCGTCGAACACCCGAACTCGATCGAGGGGGTCGTCGAAGGCAACATCATGCACGACGAACTGACCGAGATCGCCCGGCGCATCGGCATGGACTTCATCGTCAACGTGACCATGGACCGCGCCCGCCACATCACCGGCGTGTTCGCCGGCCACTTCGAAACCGCCTGGGCGAAAGGGTGCGCGTTCGCACGGCAGGCGGTGCGTGACTCGGTGGACCAACCGGTTGACATCGTGGTGACCTCGTGCGGAGGGTTTCCGCAGGACTGCACCTACTACCAGTCGGCCAAGGGCATGACCGGGGCGATGCACGTCGCCAAGCCGGGCGGCACCATCATCATGCTGAGTGCGTGCGAACCCGGCTTCGGCGGCGAGCACTTTCGAGAGCTGTGTCGCACGGTGAGCAGCCCCGAGCAGTTCGTGCGCGATTTCGTAGAGGGCGATCGGTCCGAGATCGATCAGTGGTGTGTCAACAACTTCAGCCGGGCCCTGCGCAAGTGCGACGGCTTTCTAATCGACGACGGTCTGACCCAGGAGGAGCGCTCGATAATGCTGCCGCAAAGCGCCGCGACGTTTGAGGCGGCTCTTGAAGCCGCGCTTGCCAAGCACGGGCGCGACGCCCGCATCGCGGTGATCCCCGACGGCCCAAACGTCCTGGCGCAGGTCGGATAGAAACAGAGTCCAAGGAGTAAACCGTCCCCGCTGGGGGATGGTGCCCACCTGAGAGAATCGCGAGGTTACCTGTGCCAGGGAAACAATCGTGGATCGCCCTGGGGATTAGCATCGTTTGGGCCCTCGGCGGATGCGGGGCCATCGACGACCCTCTGGGTGACGAGGTGCTCATCCCTCCCGAGGTGCGGGAGGTCTGTGAGGGAGTGCTGGACGACGCCGAAATCCTGAGCAGCCTGATGGCTGCGCGAGTCGATCAGTTCAACGGGTACACCAAGAGCGAAGAGCTTCAGACCGCCAGGCAGGGGTGCACGGTTCAGGTGTTCGGAAGTGACCTGGGCGTTGAGGAGTGCATCGCGTGCAAGACGGCGATTCTCAACGAGGTCTATGGGCCGTGACGGACGTGCCCGTCTGCGCACACGTGTAGCCCGCTTGGGACCCTTCGTCGGTCCGCTCGACTGCCGTAGACGAAACAGGCATATCCGCCGACCAGCCCGAGGCTAAACAACCACCACGGAAACGGATTGGGCAAATGCCCGTCCGCGACGTTACGCCAGTCCCAGCAAAAGGCCAACACGATCACCAGACCGCCGGTGATAATGCCGATCCAGCATCCCAGCGGCGCCCGGTAGGGCCGACCAATCCATTCGCGCCCCAGGACCCACGCACCGCCGACGATCAGCCCAACCGCTACCAACACTGGCGCGCTGCCCGGGCC
>JAUWNF010000522.1 GCA_030612785.1 Phycisphaerales bacterium | reverse complement strand
CCTGGGTGGTCTGATCGCCCGGGCCCGGCAGCGCGATGAGTCCGCGTTGACCGAGCTGCTCGAAGCTCATACGAACCGTCTGCTGGAGTCCATTCGCGGTGAACCGGATCTGCGACCTCGATCGCAAGGCGTTCCAGACCGTCAAGCCTGGTGGGGAGGTGCGGGCGGCCGATCTCGGGCACGAGGAGGCAGAATCCCTCGGACGCTGGAGAATCCTCGAACAACTAGAGGCTCCCTCCCAAAACCATGTTGATGTCTTGGATAAAATCCCGGCAGGCCGCCTCCACACACTTTTGCCAGCCCGCGCCGGCTAACGCTGCGTAGCGCTCATTCTCGTAGGCGTAGATCACGCCGCGGGAAGAATTCACGATGGCCCCGGTTCCGTCCTTCTTGAAGCAGTGCGCCACCCGCTCAGCCGACTGCCCCTGAGCACCGTAGCCCGGAACCAGGAAGGTGCAGCGGCTGAGGATCGAGCGCAACGAATCCGCGCTGGCTACATCGCGCGGCGACACCACCGCACCGAGCGCGCTATACCCGCAAACGCCCATCAGAGACTCGTGTCCGGCCCACTCGTTCACCAGCCGCCCGACGTGGGCCGCCAGCGTACCGCCGGACTCGAGGCGCACGTCCTGCACCTCGCGGGCCGCCTCATTACTGGGCTGCACCAGCGCAAAGAGCCCCTTGCCCTCCTCTCGGCACACGTCCATGAAAGGTTTGACGCCATCGAGCCCAAGGTAAGGATTGACGGTCACCGCATCCGGGCGTCGCGGGCCCGCCAGTTGCCCACGCGCATAGGCGGCGGTCGAATGCCCGATGTCGGCGCGCTTGACGTCGCCGATCACCAGCAAGCCCGCCGCCCCAGCCGCCTCGACCAGTTCCAGGTACGCGTCGATCCCGCGCCCGCCGTAGACTTCAAAGAACGCGATGTTGATCTTCATCACCGGCACCAGCGGCGCCACCGCGTCAATGACCCCGCGACCGAATTCAACGATCGCATCCACCTCCGCCGCGGGGTTAGCTCCTGGTTTGCCTTCGTAACGCCGGCGGATCGCCGCCGGCAGCCGCGCGTACACCGGGTCGAGCCCCACGCAGGTCGGCGTATCTCGGTCGGCGATCATCCCAGACAACCGGTCAGCGAAATTCTCAGGCAAGATACTCTCCTACGCCGTATAGAGACTGTGGGACAGGCTTTCCAGCCTATCGTGTTTCCATCTCTGTTGAGACCGGCTGGAAAGCCGGTCCCACAGGCCATTCATACCTGTCCTTTCTCCGACGCGGTAAGCGCCGCTTTGCATGCCGCGTTGCGGGTGACCGCCATGTCGCACGCCAGGGTGATGGCCGCCTTCATGCTCCCCGGGTTTGCCTGGTTCGTGCCGGCGATGTCAAACGCGGTGCCGTGGTCCACGCTGGTGCGGATGATCGGCAGACCCAGGGTGACATTCACGGCCTTGTTGAAAGCCAGCAGTTTCACGGGGATGAGTCCCTGGTCGTGGTACATGGCCACGATGCCATCGTACCGGTTCAAACGCGGTGGGCAGAACAAGGTGTCCGCGGGGAACGGGCCCTCGACGTCGATGCCGGCCTGGCCCGCCATCACCATCGCCGGTTCGATGATGCGCGACTCCTCGTCCCCGAAGCGCCCTTCCTCTCCCGCGTGCGGGTTCAAGCCGGCCACCGCAATTTTGGGGCACTCAATCCCGAACCAGTTAACCAATGCGTCGTGCAGCAGATCGATGGGCTGGAACACGCGGCCGATGGTGAACACGTTGCGGATTTCGGAAATCGCGAGGTGCGTGCTGGCCAACGCCACGCGCAGTTTGTCCGCGACAAACGCCATAGTCACCCGTCGAGTGTCGCACGCTTCCGCGAGCCACTCGGTGTGCCCCGGCTTCTTGCACCCGGCCATCTTCCAACTCACCTTCTGAATCGGGGCGGTGACGATCGCGTCGATTTGCCCACTCCGCGCCGCCGCGGTCGCCTCCGCCAGAAAGCGCAGCGAGGCATGCCCGCCCTCGGCAGTCGGGCGTTTGAGTGGCGCCGTCAGGGCGGCATACTCGTCGAAGTCGGCCACAACTACGCCGCTCGCGACGCGCCCCACCTTTTCGTGCGGTCGGCGAAACCAGAAGGGGTTGATCTCGGCCGCATCGGCGGCGTAGGTGAGCAGTTCGTCCAACCCGTAAACGATGAAGCGACCCCGCGCGCGTACCTCGGGATCGGCCAAAGCTTTGACGATCACCTCCGGGCCGATGCCCGCCGGTTCACCCATGGTGATACCGATCAGCGGCTTCTCGGGGCCTGCTCCGTGTGTCCCGTTCGAACCATAGTGGGCGTGCTGCCGGTTCATAGGAATCCGTGCTCACGGAGTTTCTCGAGGGTGATTCCGCCGACCCGCTGTGTATTCGAGAGCATGTGTACAACGGTGCGGGCGAGGATGTCGGTTTCGATATTGACCGGATCGCCTTCCCGGAGGTCTCCCAGGGTGGTCCGCTCGAGCGTGGTAGGGGTGAGCGCCACGCTGAATTCATTCCCCGAGACCGTCGCGATGGTCAGCGAGACCCCGTCCACGGCGATCGAACCCTTGGGAACAATGCAAGGTAGTAGCTCCGCGTCCGTCTCGAACCACAAGGTGAATTCCTCGCCCGTGGCGATACGCCGTGCGATACGTGCCTGTCCGTCAACGTGACCTTGAACGAAGTGTCCATCCACCCGACCGCCAACCCCCAACGAACGCTCCAGGTTCACGCGTGCGCCGGCCCGCAGTCTCACCAGGGTCGAGCGCTTCAGCGTCTCCTTGATTACGTCGAACGACAGGTGCGCACCGTCGAGGTGGGTGATCGTCAGGCACACGCCGTTGACGGCGATGCTGGCCCCGGGCTTCGCATCGTCAGCGACGCTGCCCGCGTCGAGGCGCAGCGTAACTCCCGCGCCAGTCGGCGTGACGCCTACAACTTTGCCGGTAGTCTCGATGATGCCGGTGAACACGAGCTTTACCCGACTAACGTTTCGCGTGCGGGGCCCGTTAGTACCACACCCACACCCCACCCTCTGGGATGCTACGGGGCTGGTCATCCAAGTCAAGCCGCAGGCGAACGTGTTGGGGAACCCGCGTCCGTGACACATTAGGCGGCCTTTTGAGCGTTCCGTCGCCGAGCGATTGTCTCCCGCGCGCCGATGGTCTTCTTCGCCCTGAAGGGGCGTACTACGATAGCCCAGGGCAACGCCCTGGGGCGGGATTTGCCCGAAGAAAC
>JAUWNF010000200.1 GCA_030612785.1 Phycisphaerales bacterium | reverse complement strand
CTCCGCTACGGCTCGGGCCATCTCCAACTGTTGCGGCCGAGGCTCGTAGTTCGGCAAGGCCCGAGCCACCAAGCCCCCCACCGCGAGATGTTGTGCGACGTTCATAGGCCAATGTCCCTTCGGGCCAGGTACTTGTACCCGAGGGGGCGGTCCTCGGATAGGGGATCGTGATCCCGAGCATCCGGCCTGGGGACGGCATCAAGTGGGTATTGGTCTGCTAGGCGGCGTCGGCGGTACCGACCACAAACACCGCCGTCATCCGTAGCCTGTGGTTTATTACTGGTTTTACCGTGGGTGGGTAAAAAACAACCGTGCGCGAATGAACTCCACTTCTCCGCACCCCGAGCGCGAGGTCGGTTAAGTGGAGCGTCTTCGCGCACGCTCCTTCACCGTCAAACCGCGACATGGCCTTTCGCCAGACCGGCGGTGGGCACTCAAATCCTATACGTTTGCGTCACGCCTCTCGGCAGACGCTCTTTATCCAGCCGCAGCAACGCGTTGTTGCCGCACTCGCCGAGCAGAAGCCTTATGCAATCAAGCTTACCACATATCGTGGATGCTTCTATGGTCTGATTACGCCATTTCTACTGGCTGGATGACGGACGCCAGAGGTCTCCACCGGGTCAGTACGAGGTCACGAAACAGGAGACGTGAGAGGTCGGAAGAAAACTGATATGATAGTAACGCTCAGGCAGCCGGGAGGGAGGGGCCACTCAGCCCGGAGGTGACCGAGCCATGAATGTCAACTTTGTAGTCGGTCTGGCGGCGCTGGTTCAATACGCGGCGGCGGCGTGGGCCCTGCGGGTGCTCCGCATCACGGGCAGAGAACTGGCCTGGATGCTCATCGCCGCGGTTGCGTTCCTCCAGGCCATTCGCCGGAGCATCGTCCTGTACCGCTCCCTGTCGCAGGACATGGCTCATCCGCCGGATCTGGCTGCGGAATATGTCGCCCTCGCCATATCCATCCTCATGTTGGTGGGCGTGGCACGGATCGGCCCCTTCTTCCTGTCTATCCTGCAATCCAGGGAGGAACTGCGCAAGCGGTCGTATGACCTCGGGAAGCGGGTCAAGGAGCTGAAGTGCCTTTATGGGATAGCCAACCTCGTCGAGCAACCGGACGTCTCCGTGGAGCAGCTTATCCAGGGCACCGTCGACTTGATCCCCCCGGCATCGCGGTATCCGGAGATGGCCTGCGCGCGGATTATCCTGGAAGGGCGGGTGTTCGGCACGCCCGACTTCGAGGAGAGCCCGTGGAAGCTGAAATGTGACATCGTGGTGCGCGGGGAGCGGGTCGGTGCCCTGGAGGTCTGCTACCGAGAGAAGAAGTCGGAAGGGGATGAAGAACTATTCCTGGATGAAGAACGGCATCTGATCAAGGCGATTGCCGGGCGGTTGGGAGGAGTCATCGAACGCATGCAGGCCGATGAGGATCGGGAGGCCCTACAGGAACAGCTTCACCAGGCGCACAAGATGGAAGCCGTCGGGCAATTGGCCGCCGGGGTGGCCCATGATTTCTCCAATCTGCTCACCGTCATTCGGGGTCACGCCGATCGCGCGGGCACGATGTCGGCCGACGAAAATCAAGCCCGCAAGGAACTCGAGTCGATTCGAGAGGCCACTCGCCAGGCGGCGGACCTCACCCGAGGCCTGCTGACCTTCAGTCAAAAGCTGCCCACCGAGAAGAAACCGGTTGATCTTTGCGCCATTGTCGAGGAATCGGGGCGGCTACTCCGCCGGGTGCTTCCGGCAGCCGTTGAACTGAAGGTGGATGCGGCGTGCGCGTCGCCCCTATGGGTAAATGCCGACCAGACCCAGCTACAGCAGGTCGTCCTGAACCTGGCGATAAACGCCCGCGACGCCATGCCGGACGGCGGAACCCTGCGCGTTGCCCTTTCACCGGCAACCGTAGCGGACATTGCTAGTCCGGCGGGAGCTTCAGATTCGAGCGGATCGTTCGCTCGTCTGGTGGTCACGGACACTGGCGTGGGGATGCCGCCGGAAGTCCAGGCCCGCGTCTTCGAGCCTTTCTATACCACGAAGACCCGTGGCCAGGGTACCGGGCTGGGCCTGTCGATCGTCCACGGTGTTGTCAAGGACCACGGAGGGCGCATCGAAGTCGAATCCGAGGTGGGCAAGGGAACGACGTTCACCGTGGTGTTGCCCTGTATTCAAGCTGTGCCGGTTCACGACACGGCCACGCCTTCAACGATCGTGCCTCAGGGAACCGGGGAACTGGTACTATTGGCCGAGGATGACCGGCACGTGCGTGGTATTATCGCATCAACCCTGGAATCCCTCGGGTACGAGGTGGCCCAAGCCGGCGACGGGCCTACGGTTCTCGAAGTGTTCGCGCAGCACCGCGATAGGGTCCGCCTGCTGGTTCTGGACGCAGACCTTCCCGAACGGAGTGGGCCTGATTGTCTGCGCGAGCTCCGTGAAGGTGGGGCAACGACACCCGCGATTGTGATCACGGGGAACGTTACCCTGGATCCCGACGAACTGGGCAGCGGGACGATGCTACTCCGCAAACCATTCGGAATGCCTGAACTTGCGGAGGCGGTGTCCGAAGCTCTGGGGATGAACGCCGGGTAGGAGGTGCCATCGTGACCGGCACGATTTCCATTGTGCTTGCCGACGACCACGCCATGGTCCGTGGGATGCTCGGCAAACGGCTAGAAGGCGAACTGGACATGACCGTCGTGGCCGCCGTGGGCAACGCCGACGAGGCGATTACCGAGGCCTTCCGCCTGAAACCGGACATCGTCCTGATGGACATCGAAATGCCGGGACTCAACTGCTTCGAGGCCGCCAGGATGATTCGCGCGCAGCGCCCCGATACGCGCATCATTTTCCTCAGCGCCTTCTTTCACGATCGGTACATCGAACAGGCGATGGACGTGCAGGCGTGGGGCTACATCACCAAGAGCGAGCCGGAGGATTCGGTCATCAAAGCGATCCGCAAGGTGTCCGCCGGTGTCGCCTACTTCTCGCCGGAGGTGCAGGCCCGGATCGTGGTCGACTCCCGGGGAGCCCGATTCGCTCGCCTGGGGCGATCCCGCGTCTCCACGCTTACCGACCGGGAGATGGAGGTCTTGCGCTACCTCGCCCGGGGGATGGCGAAGAAGCAAATCGCGCGCACCATGCACATTAGCGTGAATACGGTCAACCGGCATACGACCAGCCTGATGACCAAGCTGAACATCCACGATCGGGTGGAGTTGGCCCGATACGCAATTCGCGAGGGGCTGGCCGAGGCGTAAACCGACCCCTGTAGAGGCTGTCGATTGGGTCGTTCGTGGCGGTCCCCAATGTAGCGTCACCCCTTGTGGGTGACGAGGAACGCGGATACGCCGCCCACAAGGGGCGACGTTACAGCAGGTGCGCCGCCCACAAGGGGCGACGTTACAGACTAAATCGACAGGCCCTGTAGGGTCAATCCCCTGGGTGATAATAAAGCACTTCTATCGTGCGCTTCGGGTTGGCCAGCAAGAACTGCGTGGAACCCACTCGCTTCTTGTCTGCACCTTTTTTGATAAGGCTGATGACCTCCATCGGCGACAGCTTCGGATTGAGCGCGAGCAGCTTGGCCGCTAGGTTGGCGACATTGGGTGAAGCCATCGAGGTGCCCGACATCTTCATCCGCTTGCCGCCGGGGACATAGCTGTCCACCTCGAAGCCGTTGGCGTACACCTGGACGGTCCTGCCGGAACTGGTGAACGAGGTGGGGTCGCCGGCCTGATCGACCGCCCCCACCGTCAGCAGGTTCGGCAACTCGAACGACGACGGGATGTACTCGTCGAACTCGACGTCGTTGTCGGCATTGCCGGCGGCACAGACGAACAGGATGTTCGGAGCGTTCTTGATCGCCTCGTATAGCCCCTCTTTCTGCAAGGCAAAGACCTTGCGGGCGATCTCGCGCCGCTCTTCGGCATCTGTGCCGATGCCGTTGGCTTCGAGCGAGTCTTCCGCGTCCTGCTGAGCTTCGCCCCAACTCATGTTCACCACCCGCACGCCATGCCGCTTCAAGTACTCAACCATGTCCCGGCACTTGGCGGCGTCGCGGGTGCCCCATTCAACGGTCCGCGCCACGGGGATCATGTGGTAGTCGTAGCTATGTCGGGCGACCAGCAAGCGTGCGAACGGATTGCCCTCGGCGATGATCCCGGCGACGTGCGTCCCGTGCGCGTAACCTCCGCACAGCCCCAGGTCTTCCATGAAACCCTTGAAGTCCGCGGGGGCCAGACCGGCCAGGTGCTTCTTGAGCGCGGTGGCCTCGGGGCTATCCACGGCAGCCAAGCTGTCCATGAAGCCCTTCATGTGGTTCATAATCTGCGGCATACGTTCGGCGGCGTCGCCGAGCGGGCGTAGTACCCTGGTGGTGCGTTTGGCGTGTATGTCGTAGGCGATGCCGTGGACATCATCGACATAGCCGTTGCCGTCGGTGTCTTTCCCGTCGAGCTTCTCGTCGGGGTTGACGAAGAGTCGATCCTTGAAGAGTTCGATGTCCACGCCGGAATCCCACACCGCCACCAAGACGGGCTTGAGGTTCTGGTTCGCGTGGAGCTGCACCGCGCGGGCCGCCCAGATGTCCGGTTTCACCTCTTCTTTGTTCGCGTTGATAGCCTCCTGATAGACGGCGACGAGTTCATTTTTCAACGGCAGCCTCTGGGTGAGCATGAGGTGGATGCCGAGCACGCTGGCGGCCTGGTCGGCGTTGAGTTCGCCGGTTTGGGCCACCACGGGATCGATTCGCGCCTGGATGACGCCCATCAGCAGGTTCTCGCTGAAGATCTCCATCCGCCCCTTGCCCTCTTGGATATCGTCCTGAACGATGTCCCAGGGCAGTTTGGCGACCCGGTCAGTCAGGTGCCGACGGAAGGCCTGCTTATACTTCGCCTCGTCGGCGTCCGGTCCGACCTCGCGCCGGGCGGCAATCATAGGCAGCGTCGAGAGCCCGGTGGTCAGCTTCTTGGCTTCCTTGTCCTCCAGGACGCGGATCTGCTCGATCCGGTTGATCGCCGCGTCGTATTTGCCTTCGAGCAGGTCGATGGCCAGCAGCTTGCCGTACATCTCCTGGAGCGTGGTCGCGTCGTCGATCTCATACTTGGCCAGGTCGGCCTCGACGTTGGCGCGGACCTTCTTGCCCAGCTCGGCGATCCACTCCGCCGACTTGACCAGCTCAGAGACCTTCCCTTTTACCGGGTAGGTGTGCTGCGGCAGGTCGTCGAGTTTGGTGATCTTGGTCTTCGCCCGCGGCTGATCCTCCGCCGCGGCGGCAGGGCCGATAACCCATGCGGCGGCGGCCAAACATGCCACTGTCATAATCCACAGTGTGCGAAATCGTCGATCCATTTGGAGTCTCCTTTGTACAGGGTGAGCAGTGCGTGCCATTCTCAAGTTTGCGGTCGATTGGTGGGCGATGCCCACGTGCGTGTTTAGCGTACAACTGGGGTGGCATGGGTAACGCTCGTCCCGCCGTAGAGCGTGGCATTGTAAAGATGGGAGGGCGGGACGAGTGTTACCCGTGGAGCAACCGGGTCGGCGAAGCCCACGGGTAAGCTCCACCGCTGGTCGCGGCTCCGCTTACCCATGCCACCCACGCTAACCACGTACAGGCCCACCATTCCTCAGTCGTTCCGCGTCTCCGCTTCCGGGATCACGGGCAGCCGAATGTGCGACGGATACCGGGCGTTGTGATAAATGGTCTGCCGGGCAGTCACGTATTCCGTCTCGGTCTCGTTGAGTCCGCCGGTATTCAGGTTGCGCGAATACGTCGGAAACGAAGCCGACGCGATCTCGACCCGTAACCGGTGCCCGGGTGGGATGGTGATGCCGGTCTGCCACAGGTCGATGCGGTATTCACACACCTCGCCGGGCTCGAGCGGCTCGGGGATCGTCATCGAGTTCCGGTAGCGCGCGCGAATCTTTCCTTCAGCGAGCCTGAAGAACTTACCCTCTTTGTCCACCTCCCCAAGCCGCACGAACCAATCGGTGTCGCGAGCGGACGAGGAGGCGTATAACACCGCCGACATCGGGCCTGCGAAAGTGTAGGGCCGGGACATCTTTCGCGACTCGTACACCAGGATGTCGCGCCGCGCGCGGGTCACTTTGGCGTGATAGGCTTCGCGAGCCTGCTTCTTCTCCTCGGCCGACCGGACCTTCTTCTCCTCGCCTTCGGGTTCCTCGTAAGAGTTCGGATCGGGCGTCGGGTCGCCGGGGTCGTAGGTGTAACTGTCCGGACGCTCATCCTCGGGAGGCCTCCGCCGGGTTAGCCAGCCGTCACCGCGGGACGTGTTGGCCCGCCCGCGACTGGAGAGATACCACTTTTCATAGCGCGTCTCGGGCAGGGGATAACGGTTACCATACAGCCAGCGGTTTGCGCCCATCACGAAGACGCGGACCAGCGGTTCGGTGTCAATGCCGTTGTCCACACCCTTGAGCCAGCGATCGAACCAGCGCAGGTAAGCCCGC
>JAUWNF010000251.1 GCA_030612785.1 Phycisphaerales bacterium | reverse complement strand
CATTTCCAGCTCCAATAATGGTGATTTTCGCGCGTTTCATGCTTGTGTTCCTTTTAACTTGGCAGTCCCGGCCGACATGGCCATTTCCAATTCGTTGCACCTCGCCTATCCTACTGCTAGTTCTGGTGCTTCACAACCCGTCGGCGCCAACTTTTGTCGCAGGGGGGCGACACCCGCAGCCGCAGGCGTTATCATGCTCCGCCGGTGGACAAATCGCTGATCCGGGAGGCACTTCGGGATGGGCGGCGCCAATCACGACGAACCGCTGCTGTTTGAGATCGCTTGGGAAGTGGCGCGCAAGGTGGGCGGCATCTACACGGTGCTGCGCTCGAAGGCGGCCATCACCGTCGAGGAGTGGGGCGACCGCTACTGTTTGATGGGCATCTATTCCCCCGACTCGGCCGCCTCCGAATTCGAGCCGCTCGAACCGGGTCCGATCCTCGGGCCCACGATCGAAGCTGTGCGCCAGCAGGGCGTTGCCGTGCATTTCGGACGGTGGCTGGTCAAGGGGCATCCGCGCGTGCTCCTGTTCGACCTGGGTTCCGGCTACCACAACATGAACGATTGGAAATACGCACTCTGGGAAGAGTTGGGGGTTGGCACCCCTAACGACGATCCGGAGACGAATGACGCGATCGTCTTCGGAAACCTGGTGGTTTCGTTCCTCGCCGAGTTCACCCGACGTACGCCGAATCGGCCGGTAATCGCCCATTTCCACGAGTGGCTTGCCGCCGTCGCCCTGCCTGTGCTCCGCAAGCGGAATCTCCCGGTAGCAACTGTGTTCACTACCCACGCTACCTTGTTGGGGCGGTACCTGTGCGCCTCGCAGATCGACTTTTACAACCAACTGCCCTGGCTGGAACCGGACATCGAATCGGGCAACCGCAAGATCTACCATCGCTACTGCATCGAGCGGGCCGCTACGCACTCGGCGCACGTGTTCACTACCGTTTCGGAGATTACCGCCTACGAGGCTGAGCACTTGCTCAAGCGCCGCGCGGACGTGATTCTGCCCAACGGCTTGAAGCTGGACAACTTCACCGTCCTCCATGAGTTCCAGAACCTGCACGCCCAGTACAAGCGGCGCATCCACGCCTTCACCCAGGGCCACTTCTACGGGCACTACGACTTCGACCTCGAGGACACGCTCTATTTCTTCACCTCCGGAAGATACGAGTATCACAACAAGGGCGTGGATATGTACATCGAGGCGTTGTTCCGGCTCAACGAGCGGCTGCGTCGCGAAAACAGCAAGGTGACCGTAGTGGCGTTCATTATCATGCCCGCGGCCACCAACAACTTCTGCGTCGAGGCTCTGCGCGGGCATTTCATGAGCGAAGAACTGCGTGATACCTGCGATGTCATCCAGCGCGAGGTCGGCAAACGCATCTTTGAGGCGACCGCGCGAGGTCAGCTCCCCGACCCCGCCAAGCTCATCTCGGACGAGCAGTTGGTCATGCTCAAGCGGCGGATTCATTCCCTCAACCGCAGCGGGCTTCCCCCGATCGTAACCCACAATATGGTTGACGACGGCCACGACCCCATTTTGAGTCACCTGCGACATCGCCGTCTCTTCAACAACCGCGAGGACCGCGTCAAGGTGATCTTCCATCCGGAGTTCATCACCTCCACCAACCCGCTGTTCTCGCTGGATTACGACGAATTCGTGCGTGGGTGCCACCTGGGCGTGTTCCCCTCCTACTACGAGCCCTGGGGTTATACGCCGGCCGAATGCACCGTCATGGGGGTCCCCTCGGTTTGCACCAACCTGTCCGGGTTCGGCAATTTCATGCACCGCCACGTGGACGACCCCGAGGCCCCCGGCATTTTTATTCTCGATCGCCGATTCGTCGGCCCTGACGAATCCATCGCCCAACTGGCCGACATGATGTACCGCTTCTGTCAGCTCAACCGTCGCCAGCGAATCCAGATGCGCGCCCGCGCCGAACGCCTGTCCGAACTGCTCGACTGGAAGAACCTGGGCGAAGCCTACGTCGAGGCCCGCAATCTTGCCCTCCAGCGCACCTACGGCGCGAGGACTTGAGGTCTGGCGCTGCCCTCCAGCCAGGACGAGGAGGCCGCCCGGTCGGTGATCGTCGGGCTGAGCAGCTTCTTGAGGATAAAGAGTATCCGCTGGCGATTGATCCAAACGGCCTGGAACATCTCGCGGAAACGGTGGGTTCGCAGGTAGACCGTCAGGTAGGCCTGCAACTGCATCCGCTCCATGGTCTTGCGCGGCAGGTTCTCCAACTCCAACGCCTTGCCGATCTGCTTGTTGAAGTCCTCCCAGCCGGTGGGGATCATCTTGTAGCCGTCCTTGCCGCGCGTGGCCAACTCCCAAATCTCCGAGCCGGGGTAGGGCGTCATCAGCCCGAACGCCACCGAGTCGGGGTTGAGGCGCACTGCCAGGTTGATGGAGTCCTTGATCGTCTGTCTGGTTTCGTGGGGGTGCCCGATGATGAAGTAGGCCCCGAAGCGCATGCCGGCTTGTTTGAAAACCCGGGCGGCGCGCAGAACATCCTCGGGCGTAACGCCCTTTTTCATCCTCCGCATGATCTCCCGATTGCCGGACTCGACCCCCATGCCCACTTCGTCGAAGCCAACGGTCCTCATCTTCCGGGCGGTGGGCAGGTCGATGGTATTGGCGTGAACGTAGGCCCAGAAGCGGACTGCGCCGGCCAGCTCTGCCGACACGATTTCGTCACATAGCTCGGTGACGTAGTCCTTCCGCACAGTGAAGGTTTCATCGTAGAAATCCATACGGCGGCAGCCGAACTGCTCGAGATTACGCCGAATCTCCGCCACCACGTGCGCGGGCGAGCGGTGCCGCAGCTTACGCCCGTAAGGCCGACTACAAAAGCTGCACCGAAAGGGGCAGCCCCGTTGGCTCATGATCGGGTACATCTCGGCGGGTGGGAACAAGTCCCACGCGGGAATGCCCAGGTCGTCCAGGTTGTCGGGCACCTCCCCCCGACCATTGAGGCGGATGCCGTCGCCGTCCCGACTGGCGACGCCGGGAATGGCGGTGGGATCGTGGCCGGCCAACACCGTGTTTGCCAACCTGAGAAACGCGATCTCTCCTTCGCCGACCACGACGTAATCGAACGACGGGAACTCACGCAACGTTCGCTCGGGGAGGAAACTGCCGTGAAAGCCACCCAGCACGATGACCGTGTTCGGGCACTTCGCCTTGACCGCCGCCGCTATGCGATGCGCGGTGACGATCATGTGGGTCATGGCCGTCAGACCGAGGATACGCGGGTTCGCCTGAACGATCTCGGCGATGGTCTGTGATACGGTCTTGCGGGCCAGCTTGCCGTCGATGACGCGCACGGGCACGCCGTGCGTTTGCAGATACCCGGCCACGTATGCGATGCCGATGTGCGGATAGTCGGGAGTGTCATAGCACTCCCGCGGCACTTCCGCCGGAGGGTTAACCAACAGGACCGGTGCCGCCATGGCGCTTCGCTTCCTCGTATGCATCTTTGCGGGCAGACCGCCTCCTCCCGCACGGCGATCGCTCTCGGTGCCACCGGTGTTATCGGAACAACGACGGCCGCGATGAACCAAATCCGCAACCGGCCTGGATCGTTCCTTCCTGGTGAATGGGAGGTTTCGCAGCCCCGCTCAGCAGCCTGATGCCACAAATGATGGCTACGCCCGTTCCGCGTCACCTGTGGAATCGCCGCGCTGCTGGAAATCCGACGAAGTTCCATTACGCTATGGGACGGTACTGTCGGTATCGGGGTTCGTATGAGGAGATCGCTAGCTTGATGGCTGACCAGAAATACGACGTTCTGTTTATCGACTTCTACGGTACTATCACCACGGGCGACAAGCGTGCCGTGGAGCAAACCTGCCGCATGGTGGTCGAGGAGTTGGGTTTGACCATGCCGGCGCCGGAGTTGGCCATCGTCTGGGGCCGACGCTTCTTTGAAGCCCTCGAAACTGCCAACGACGGGGCCTTTCGCAACCTTTTCAAACTGGAAGTCGAAACGCTCGTCGAGACGGTGGAACCCATGATCGGCAAGTTCGACCCGCTGCCGTTCGTCCGGCATTTGAAACGGTACTGGGCCGCTCCCGCCCTCCAGCCAGAGGCCCACGAAGCTCTAGAGGCCCTGGACCTGCCCGTCTGCTGCGTCTCCAATGCCGATACCGAGGACATTGTGGCTGCGGCCAAGCTGCACGGCCTTCGTTTCGATGGCATGGTGACTTCCGAGGACGCGCGGTCCTACAAGCCCGACGCGGGCATCTTTCGAAGAGCTCTGGCTGAAATGGGGGTTGGACCCGAGCGTGTGATGCACGTCGGTGATTCGCTGCACAGCGACGTCGGCGGAGCAAATCCGCTCGGCATCACGACCACGTGGATCTGTCGCGACGAGCGCATCTTCGATGTGGGGGAGGCCCAGCCAACTCATAAGATCAAGTCTTTGCTGGAGTTAGGGTCGCTCCGGTCATAATCGGGGCATTTTGGGACTTGCCGAAAACCACAATACCTGTTATTATTTAACTGGTGGCAATTATTGACGCGCTGTGACCATATGGACGCGGCCCGTGGAAGGGGACCGGACCGGCGCGGAACGGAGGTGGGCCATGAGGAGCCCGAACTTGCGACCCGTTGCGGTGGTACTGTTCGCTTACGCGGCTTGCTTGGCGCCGCCGCCGCAGGTGGCGGACGGCGGCGTGCTCCGGACCCGGGCACCGCGACCGCATAACCACCCTGCACGATCGGGGTTCCATTCGAGAAGCGCTGGCCATCGTAGGACGTATGTTTCTCGCAGTCAGTCCCGTCGGCCACGCAGGACGGCGGTTCGCCCGCGCGGCACGTCATCACGCCGGGCGGAGAGAGGGCATTCGCGACGGCCATCCTGCATTCGTCGCCCGTCCTCATCGCGCAGCGCCGGCACACGACGAACGACTCCACAGGTGACGATCGGGTATCGGCCGCACAAGCACCACACGACGCGCCATCATACGGGCAGGCATATCGTGCGACGCCACCAACACAGCGCAGTTCTCCGGCGAGGCGTGCATACCGAGCGCCATCACTACGCAACGTCGTGCGCTATGCGAGGACACATGGCAACCTCGTATTACCGACCGGCAAGGACGGTGTATGTGCCCGGTCCTACGCTGTACGTGGAACGAACTTACGAACAGCCGGTGGGCGAGATCATCCGGTATATGCCGATCGACCAGGCTGCGGTTTCAGCCACGGTCGCAACGCGTCTCGGGGCGTCGCAGACCTCGTTCCTGGGGCAGGGGCACGCAGTGTTCCGACAAGGCAAGTACGGAGAAGCCCGGCGACTGTATATCCGTGCGTTACTCGTGGCTGAAGACGACCCCGCCGTACACTTGGCGTATGGGTTGGTCCATTTCGCTTTGGGCGAATACAGCATTGCTTCGGGGGCGGTGCGCCGTGCCCTCACGCTGGACCCGGGCGTGATGGACAGGCCCCCGGACCCGCGAGGCGCGTATGGTGTGCCGGAGGACTTCGACCGGCAACTGGCAGCCTTGCGCGATCACGTAGGGGGTTTTCCACACGATCTGGCGGCAGTCTTCCTGTTAGCTTATACTGAATCTAGTATGAATGTGCCGATATATAAGGTGTTCCAGCATGGAGGCGTAGCTCATGAGGACACCTTTGACGGTGACGCGGGTTGGTGCGGTGAAGGAGTTGGCTGCCGCTTTGCGTCGAGAGAAACGGTCG
>JAUWNF010000393.1 GCA_030612785.1 Phycisphaerales bacterium | reverse complement strand
GTTTACGACGTGTTTTCGGCGCGTGACACGAAGCGGCACCGCGGGGGTGCCGCACAGTGGCACAATATAATAAGTAAGCGCTTGACCGCTCGGGAAACGTGGTGTAAACTGTAAGTAAAGAATGCCCCCGCGATGTAACAGCATCCGGGAGCGTGGTCCCAACCTAATAAGGAGATTGGAACGATGGCAAGTCTAACCGAATCACCACACGAGGTCAAGTGTATCGAGGGTATGAGTAGGACAGCCCACGCAGCCGCAACGGTCGAGCTGTGGCAAGCGATCGGTGCTGAACAGGCAAGCCCTATCAAGTACGTGCTGGCCAGCAAGTGTAACAAGGGCAGGCGGTACTTCACTGGCCGACTGCTGGCCGGCGTGCCGGTTAGCACGCAGCATCTAACCGAGGCGCGGGTCTACGACACCGAAGCTGGAGCGTATGAGGACGCCTGCCTGCTGTTGACGCGGTACGGGTGCAGCCTTTTGGTGTCGGTCATGAAAGCGCAGGCGCATCGCGGAAAGGCGGTGGCGTGATGGTGACGATCTTTTGCCGAGTGACGCTGGACGGGTACTTACTCGCAGCAGCTCCCGAGAACGTCTATACCGGATCGGACCGCTACTGGCAGGATTACTACACAAGCGACTTCCGGGACGGCGAAGTTGCGACCGTGCGCGTCGAGGTTCCGAACAGCCTAGCCGGCGACCTATACAAGCAGGGGACCACCGGCCAGGTGTACTTCGATGGATACGCGGCATGGCAAGCAGCGCTTGCCTATATGAGAAAGGCGGTGGCATAATGTTCCGAACCTTTGAAGAACTACCCCCGGACGGTTGCGAAGTCTACGGAAAATTGAAGTTCTACCAAACCTCCGACGAACACGGCGTTTATGTCAGAGCTTGGCGAGGACGCGCCAAACGACCATACGCACACTATCGCTTTCGGACTCTGTTCGAACGCGAACGGTGGATCGCCAAGCAAAAGGAATCGCACGACGTAGAACAGGTCTTCAAAGCAGAAATCAAGGCGAAGCGGGTCCAGGATGTCGCCGCAATGGCCAAGACAATCCAGGTCAGGACATTGCTGCACTATTCATGGGGATACGAACAGACCCAGTGCGACTTCTTCGAGGTTGTGGCCAAAAGCGGCCAGCGGGTCACGCTGCGGGCCATCGCTGCGAAGAGCGTCCCCGATAGTAAGTCCGCATACGGCGGCATGGCAGACCTGCGGCAGCCGTGTCCCGGTCAGTACATCGGCGAGCCGTTCCGCAAGACAATCAGCCCGTTCGGAGTAAGCATGGCACACGGGTCCGCACGCCCTACGGATGCGGACGAAAAGCACTATTGTTCATGGTACGGTTAAACTGAGAAAGGCGGTGGCATGATGCAACTTTATCAGAAGTATCGACCGCAGACGTGGACCGATTTCGTCGGCCAGGATAAGGCGGTTCGGACCGTGCGTCGCATCCTGGAGCGACCCGGTTTTGACCGCGGCGCGTTCTGGATCGAAGCATCCGGGGCGAACAACAGCGGGGTGGGGAAGACTACCCTAGCGTGGCTGATTGCAGACCAGCTTGCTGACGATTTCTTCGTACAAGAGGTTGACGGGGCACGGGTGACGAAAGCCTATGTGGACGGCATGGCGCGGGAATCACAGCTATGCACCTGGGACGGTGACAAGCCGTATCGGGTGTGGATTATCAATGAGGCGCACGCCATCACCAGCGGTGCCGTCGATCTGTTCTTGACTTGGCTGGAGAATCTTCCCGCTCATTGCGTGGTGATCTTCACAACCACGCGGGACGTCGATGCCGCCCTGTTCGGCGAACACGATAGTGGGCCGTTTGCGTCGCGCTGCTACCAAGTGACCTTGACCAATCAGGGGCTTGCCAAGCCGTTCGCTGAGCGAGCCCGCGCGATCGCCCGGCAGGAGGGCTTGGATGGTAGGCCGGTTTCGGCCTACGTCCGGCTGGTGCAGGATTGCAAAAACAACATGCGCGCCGTGCTTCAGCAGATTGAAGCCGGCGCCATGCTGGAGTGCTGATAATGGACTGGGCGCGGACCGACTACGTGGAAGCTGGCAAGGCGACGGCAACGTTGCTGCTGCTGTGGGGCATCGTCGTTGTCGGCCTGCTAGCCCTATGAAACAAGACAGGAGACAAGGCCAGGACTAAGGAGACAGGACCGATGACTTACACAACCAGGAACGAGGCCGTCGCCGAAGCCCGCACCGCCGAACGGCGAACCGGGGATCGCCACTACGCGGTCCGAACGCGGGCCGGCTGGATCGTCGATACCCGGATGCCGCTGCTTGGCGAATGGTACGATGCCGATGGAATCCGACACGGATGAAGGAAACCGCAAACAGGAGACCAACTGATGAGAATCGAAGTACGGAAACCGCGTCGGCACAATGCGCCCGGTGTCCACCAGAGAGAAGGTGCAGAAATGAACGCTACACACGAAGACGGCCTCGGGGTCGTCTTCGACGGCGATCCCCGCGGCACGACCGTCAAGGTGAGGGTGCCCAGCGGCAAAACGGACGACTGGGGACAGACGGGAATCTGCGTACCGTAGGGGCCATGGAAACAGGAGGACGAACCAATGCTTCCAATACATATACATACAATAGAACCAGTGACCACCACCGTCATATCAGGTCCGCAGCGATGCAACTGCTCCTATGGGCGGTGGGCTGTGAGGGTGCGCGATTCTCGGCCATCAGGCGCAGTTATCGAATACAGCCACACCTTCTGGCGAAAACGCGAAGCCCTAGCGTGGATCACGCAGCAGCAGGACAAATAGCCCCAGCCTCGCGGGCAGAAAGAGACTTACATGGCAAATGAGATCGAGTTCTTTGTAAATGGCGGCGTACTCGTCAACGCCGGCAACATTCTCGCGGTGGGCAATACGTTCAAGGTCGCCCTGATGAGCACCGCCTACGTGGTGGACTTAAACGCCAGATTCATGGCCGACATCGACGTGGCCGAACTCAACGCCGGAAATGGTGACACCAACGGGTACTTCGCCGGCCATGCCGGCACCGGACGACGTACGCTACTCAACCAAGCATACACCGTAGTCCCCAAAGTCGGAACGATATGGAACGCCGCGGATGTCATGTTTTCCGTTCTAGCCGCTAAACTCAGCAAGATCACCGCAGCAGTGATCTACCAGCACCGGGCGTCTGACGCAGACTCCCCGCTTGTGTGCGTGGCCAAGTTCGATCCCGCTTACATCGTGGAGGGAAGCTGGGTAATCGCTTGGAACTGCCAAGGCATCGCCGTGAAGGAAAGGACAGGGACGGATGACACTCGATCCGAAAACCATCGATGACCAGCGACTCGACGAACTACTCACCGATCCGGACTGGTGCGTCCAACAGAAGTACGACGGCATCCGCTGTATCGTGGTCTGCAAAGATGGGGCGGTGCAGTCGTTCAACAAACGGGGCGAGGTCGCCGGCGAGCACAGCCCGGCGAACCTGCATGAGTTGGTCGCCGAGTTCCCCACCGACGAGGCGTACATCCTCGACGGCGAACTGGCCTGGGGCCGGTACTATCCGTTCGACGAGCTGACACACCCGGAGCAGCCCTACCTCCAGCGGCTCACCCAAACGCTGGACATGGTGGACCGTTGGAAGCAACCGCATATCCGCCGAGTGCGCTGCTGGCGCACCGAGCGGAGCAAGCGGGCGGCATTCGCTCGGGCGAAGGAACAGCAGATCGAAGGCGTGATCCTGCGGCGGCTTTCAGCTCCGCACGCCGAGGGCTCCCATGCGGACGTGGCGGTGCGCTACAAGTTCCGCAAACGGGTCGATGTGATAATCGACGGCATGGCCCGGACCCGCTCGATCCGGGCCGGGCTAGTCGATGCCGACGGCTGCCTGACGCATGTGGGCAACGTGGGCATCCCGCGGATGTCCGACCTCCGCACGGTAAAGGCGGCGGTGGCCGGCGAAGGCGACGTTGTGGCCGAGATCGAGTACGGCAGCGTCACTGCCAACGGGAAGCTACAGGAGGCTCGGTTCATCCGCGCGCGGGATGACAAAAAAGCCGCGGAATGTACCATCGACCAAATGGTGTTCAACCATGAAGGCGAACTGGACGCCCAGGCCATCCTC
>JAUWNF010000283.1 GCA_030612785.1 Phycisphaerales bacterium | reverse complement strand
AGACTTCGCGGTCCACGGGTGATCCTCCTGAACATGTGTAGCATACTTGACATGCTCAGGATTATCCGCGCGATCGAGCCCTGGCGCAATTAAAGTGTGGCGCGAATTTTTCCAGGGCGCCAGAGAAAATGGCCAGACCCCCTATTTTAACATTTCACGGTTCTGCCTTGCATTGCAGACGACTGATCGTTATTATTAAGGAAAGCTTATTCTTTGCCCGCCCTGGTCGAAGCCAGCTTGAGCAGATTAGCGTTGGCTGGGGAGAAATCCGGCGGGTTGTTTGATTCGTCTGTATCGCGCACTGCATGAGGGTGCGGTGCTGTGATGAGTGGTAGAGAGAGGAACGAACCGTGACGGTTCGTGACCTCTCTTTTTGTTTATGGGTCCTGTGGTTTTCCCACTTGGCCGCGGTAGCGGTTGCCTTTGTTCGTGATCCGCCATGCCGGGAGCGTACCCGGCGTGGTGTGGATGAAAGGCAGCATACACGAGCGAAAGGTCCGCACGGTTAAGGTAGGAAGACAACTTTTCCTCGTGCGACCACGGCTTGAATAGGTCGTGTTCCTCCGCGGGGAAGAGAGGTTTACTTAACAACGCTGTGGCGCCTGCGTGCTCTCGCGCCACGAAAGGAGGAGATGTATGACGAAGCTTAAGTTAGTTCTGTGTACGATGATGGTTGGCGCAATTGTATCACCTGCGGTGGCCGATATTACGTACACCCCGGCCCCCCTTGATGGGTTTGAGATCGGGATTTTCAACCCGGCCGATAGCTCGTTGAACAGCGTGTACGTGGACCCGGCGGTGTATTCAGACACTTTCGTGTTCACATTCGCGATTCACGTGACCCCGACCTACTGGCCGGAGCGGCTGCATTTCAGCTTTGTCTACGACAACAGCAGCATCAACGTTGTTCACGCGGAGCCGGTCGGCGACTGGGCCGGCAGCAACTACGGAAGCGCAACGTGGCCACAGTCCAGCACCGGTCTTACGGCCGTAGTTTCACTGAGCCAGTGGTTTGACGCCGGCTCGACCACGTACTGGTATTCGTCGGTCAACCCGTTCTTCAAGGTCACGCTCCACATCAAGAGCGCTAGCAGCAGCCAGGAGAACGCTTTCGGCATCGTCGTGGAGCCGGACTTCGGGGCGGACGACGGGTATGGGCTGATGCTTGAGAGTAGCTTTTTTACCATTACCCCGCTGCAGTGGGATTACTACGGCGGTGTGATCCATGAGATTCCCGAGCCGTCGTCCTTACTGCTGCTGGGTGCTGCGGCTGCGGGTCTGTTCGGCTACGTGCGTCGGCGACGCTAAGATTATTGCGCCAGTGAGTTTTTCTTGAATCTCTCTCTAATCCGGGTTGCTCCCGCGGGAGCAACCCGGATTTTATTGGCTACGGCGCGAAGCCTCTTCGTACCAAGCGGGCCGTGGAAACCCCGGGGCGAGTTCGACCGCGCGGGCGAATGCTGCGCGGGCTTTGTCAGGCGCGCCGGCGAGTCGGTGGGCCAGACCAAGGTGGTAGTGATAGGTGGGATTGTCCGGAGCAAGCCCCACGGCTTGCACTAACACATAGACCGCCGATTCCCCATCGCCGCGGCGGATGTGGACCCAGCCGAGCGTATCCGCGAAAGCCGCGCTGGAACGACGGTGGCGATAGGCGTTCTTCGCAAGGGCGAGCGCCCGGTCCAAGTCCTCCCCCTGTTCCGCCAGGATCCACGCCAGGTTATTTGCGGCGGTGACGTCGTCCGGGTGAGCGGCGTGATACTCGGACAGGAGCTTCACCGCCGCGCCGGTGTTCCCCAATTGGTGCTCGAGTACCGCGAGGTCCACGACCACGAAGACCGCATCGGGCACGAGTTGGCGAGCCCGTTCGAGTAGCGGCTGCGCCTCGCGTGCGCGACCCAACCGCGTCAAGGTCCGTGCGACCCACCACCGCACCAGGGCATCGTCCTCGCCGAGCAGGTCCCGGGTGGCGTGGAACGCTCGCAGGGCAGCGGGGAAGTCACCGGCGCCAAAGAGGATTTGTCCAGCTGCGGCCCACGCGGCGGCACGGACCGGTGTGGGAAGCGTGCCATCCGCGCCGGCTTCGGTCAGTGCTTCCCTGGCTAGCGCACCGATCACTGGATCCTGCGAGCAGCGCTCGGCAATCTCCCAAATGGTCGCCGGGCGCTGGGCTCGTTCGAGCAAGCCCTGCCATACACCCGCGCCTTTGTTGAGTTGCCGGTTGCAGATGTGCGCCAGCCCGAGTTGAACGGCCAGCGAATCCACGTTCGGAGCCAGCCGCGTTGCTTCGCGCGTCGCCGCGATCGCCTCCGCAGCCTGGCCGAGGTGCAAGCACGCCACCGCGATCCAACTCCGGGTGAAGGCGTTCCGCGGAGCGATCTCGGCCGCCTGCCGAAATGCTGACAGGGCACGGTCCGGTCGCTGAGCGGCCAGGTGTCCCCGCCCACAGTTCACCAGATACGCCGTGCGGATTTCCGCCCGGAACTTCGGGTTGCGCGCCGCGCTCTCCAGCACGGGAAACGCCTCGGCGGCGGCCTCGGGATTTGTGGCCACCGCTTCCGCCAGGAGCCACAGACAACGGGGATTGTCCGGATCGGCCCGGGCGACGGGCCCAAGGCGTTCCATGACCGCGGTTACCTGCCCCGAGCCGATCAAGGACTGTGCCCCAAGCAACGCGGTATAGTGAGGCAGCATCGCCTTGAGGTCCGCCCCGGTCTCGGTTTGCGACGCCTCGGCCTGCCCGCCGGCCACGTAACCCAGGGCCTGCAATTGCTGAATCGCCTCCGCATCGAGGGTCTCCGGTGTACCCAAAGCCCGCGGGTGCTTCAGCGAAGCGCTGAGCAGTTCGTCCAATGCGGTCTTCAGGCGGTCGGCCACCTCGGGTTCGAGGGCGTAACGGTTGTGATCCGCCCCCTCGCGCGCATTCTCCGCAAAGCGATACAGTTCCGGTTCGGGCGATTCGATGAACTTGTCGTCGCCAAGCTGGACACCCCGGACCGGCGCCCAACCGTAGCTGTAGGCCGGTGCGTAACACTCGAAGTAGATCGGGCGCTCGGCGAACCAATCCGACGCGCCGGGGGTCTCGTCGATCAACGGGGCGAGCGACCGCCCGTGGATCTCGTCCTCGTCCGGCACGGGCAAACCGGCCAAGTCCAGCACGGTCGGCATCACGTCCGCCAAGCTTACCGGGGCGGGGATCACCTGTCCCGCCCGCGAGCCGTCCGCCAGGCGAATCACCAGGGGAACCGCAAGCGTTGCGTCGTAGACGAAATACCCGTGCGTGTCCTCACCATGCTGGCCAAGCGATTCCCCGTGGTCGGCGGTTACAACGACCAATGTCGGGCGATCGTTGGGCGGCGTTTCCTCCAGATAGGCCAACAGACGACCCAACTGGAAGTCCGCATAGGCGATCTCGGAATCGTACGGAAGCCCCTGATAAAACGGAAACGACAACGGCGTTAAGTACGGAAAGTGCGGATCGTAGAAGTGTGCCCAGAGGAAGAACGGACAATCTCGCCTGGTGGTCTGAAGCCAACCGACGGCGGCCTCGACCACCTTGTTTGCATTCCGGTACGGGACCAGGAAGCGATCGAACTCCGTAGCCGCCGGCAGGTCGTCTGAATAGGCCTCAAACCCCTGGTCCAACCCGAAGCGATGGTCCAGCACGAATGCCGCCACCGCCGCGCCGGTTTGGTACCCATGCCGGCGTAGGATCTCCGCCAGGGTCAGTGCGCCGTCGTCCAGGCGGAACGCCCCATTGTCGTGCATCCCATGATAGAACGGGTACAAGCCGGTCATCAACGTCGCGTGCGACGGGAGCGTGAGCGGAACCGGAGCATAAACACGTTCAAAGCGAATGCCTTCCTCAGCCAGCCGGTCGAACACCGGGGTTCGCGCGTGTCGCCAGCCGTAGGCGCCAATGTGATCCGCCCGGGTGGTGTCGAACGTCACCAGCAGGATGTTGGGGCAGGAGGGATCCGCCTTGGGCTCGGCACGCTCCTTCGCACATTGGAAACCGGTGATTGCGATCAGCACGAGGGCGGCACGGAACCGGAGCAACAGGAATGAGCACTGGGCGGCTGGTCGCGAGGGGGTCGGAAGCGTCACGGCGTGGGCCCTGTTCCATCGGTAGGCTGGACTGAGGGCATGCCCTGGTAACCGGCCTTTCGTAGCCCGGCGATCACTTCGCCCAGACGCTCGCGTTCCTGTAGGCCTGGATCTAGCGCCAGACCTTTCTCCAGGTGATACAAGGCCTCGTCATTCCGCTCCAGGTTCAGCAACAGAATACCCAAATGGGTGTGGGCCAGAGCGTACTCCGGGTCGGACGCCACGGCCCGGCGATAGAGACTCAGGGCCTCGTCAGACCGCCCTCGGCTGACCTTGTAGGTCCCCAGATTACACAAGGCCAACGGCTGGCGTGGGTTGATCTTCAAGGCTCGTCGGCACAGCTCGGCCATCTTCTCCTCTTGATGTTCCGCCAGATAGACCTGGGCCAGGTTCATGATCAAGGGCACATAGTGGGGGTGCTGTTCGAGGGCGGTTTGGAGAGCTTCCTTCGCCCCGGCCAGGTCACCCGTATCACGCAGGGCTGACCCCAGATTGTTCAGGGCCTGAAGGTGTCGTTCGTTGACTGCCAGAGCCCGCCGCGCCAGGGCGATGCCCTGGGAGTAGTCCCCCCGCTTGTTGTTAAGTCCGGCGAGCGTGGCCAGCACGTTCACGTGGTTTGGGAGAAAGCGGACGGCTATCTCCAGCTCCGCTTCGGCCTCTTCAAGGTTGTCTTCCTCGATCAGGATGGTGGCTAAACCGTTATGCGCGTCGCCATTGAGTGCGTCGATCTCCAGCGCCTTCTGGAACGCTTCCCGCGCTTGCTCGGAATCCGCCTGCGCCAGGCGCATTCGCCCGATCGCATTGTAGGCCATCGGTCCAACAGTCCCGGGATCCATCTCGATCGCTTTGTGGAAGTATTGCAGAGCCCCATCCGTATCCTGCAAGCGCGCCTGCAGAGAACCCAGGGCCACGTACACGCCCGCGTGGTTCGGGTCCACTGCCCGGGCTCGGTTGAACCACACCTCGGCCTGGCTCATCTGTCCCCGGGCCTGATGAATCCGCCCGAGCATCAAGTAGAGTCCTGGTTCCTTCTGCTCCAGCTCGAGCGCCCGTCGGGCCAATTCCTCCGCCCGAGCAAGATCCCCCTTTGCGACACAGGCCGCCCCCAACAAGCGCAGCGTCCATACGTCGTCCGGAACCACCTCGAGGCAGGCTTCCCATTCCTCGACCGCCTGTTGAAAATGCCCCGCGGCCATATCGTGCTCGGCTTTTTGGATCCGCTCCCAGT
>JAUWNF010000601.1 GCA_030612785.1 Phycisphaerales bacterium | reverse complement strand
CACCGGGTTCCACATCCGCAGGAACTTGCCCCCCGCCAGTCTCATCCCGCGGCCGGGATCGGCCCGCATCTGCGCGTATGACGCCTCCAGAAAGTAACTGTTGTACTGCACTTCGGTCAGGTCCTTGACGGCTTCGCCGTTCTTGACGTCACCGAGATCGCTGGCTCCAGTCGCCTGCGGACCGACCCCGTCGTACAACGAGATTCCCGCCCGGGTGGTCAGCCAGCACCACTCGCCAAGGACACTGCGATTACGCACCGCCCAGGGGAACAAACCCGCCACCAGAACACAACCGACGATTACGATGCCCAGCCCGGCCGATCCGGCAAACCGCCGCCGACACAAATGAACCAGCAAGGCCGCCGCGATCAAGCCCAGCGTGGACTCTCGCGCATGTACACACGCCAGACTCAACAAACCGACCGCGAACCATTGACGGATCGTCGGAGCCCGGCGTTCCACGACGAAACCCGCACCGTAGCTCCACAGCGCCACGAGCAACGTGACAAACAACGTCTCGGTCAACACCAGACTGCTGAAGAAGATGAGAAACGGATCGGCTGCGAACATCAAGCCGACCAGAACGCCGACCGTGCGTCCACCGACCCGCGCGCCCAACACCAGGGCAAAAACCGCCCCGAGCGCCCCGATGAACCACTGCGCGACCTTCGCGACCACGATGCCCGTCGGCGATCCGGCTACGATCGACAGCAACCCCGGATACAGCGGCATGCGCCCGGCCTTGAAACCCAATTCATCCACCAAGCCCATCCCGTTGTGCAACGAGGTGGCCATCAGCCAGTACTGCTCTTCGTCGGGGAATTCCAACGCCGCCGCCCCGGACGCACTCATCCGATAGGTCCCCCACCCCGCCCGCAGCAGCAGGGCCACTGCGAACACGATGAGAACCATCCTCCGCGTGGCATGGCCAAGCGTCGCCCCCGGCACGTCTCCGCGCTCCGGTGGCGTATCCTGCCACGACGAATTCGACGGAGTCCCACAGCTTAGCGCGGGCATACCATACCGCCTCTACTCAATCCGGCCGGCGCGAATCTTCAGCACGCGCCGGGTCTGACGGGTCAGCTTGACCCGCTCGTCGATACGCTGCCCGATCAGCCACACCGGACCCAGGCGATCACACAGAATCGCCAGACGGTCGCGCTCAGCCGGATCGACCTTCGCATCGATCAGAAACTCGGCGATCTTCTTGGTTCCCGGTGCGCCCAGCGGCCAGAAGCGGTCTCCCGGTCGCCGATACCGCACGGTCAGCGGGGGGTGCATGGCCTCGTAGTCCAGCCATTCCTCACCGAGGTGGGAAGCGCGCATCGCCGACGCGGCTTCGGCCACGGGCAGGTCGACAATCTCGCAGGTGACCTCGAAGCCGTGTCGCGGCAGCGTGGTTCGGCCGGGAACGTGGATTACGATTTCCGCGGCGATGGTCTCCCGCGGCTGCTCCGTGGGCACGGCGAACACCAGCCGATTATAGATCTTCGACACGATCATCCCGCCCGGCAGGTGCAGTTGCTTACCGCTGGCCTGGTCCGCAAGCAGGTCCACCACCGTGCTCAGGTGGCCGAAGCTGATATCCTGTTCGCCAAGCTCGAAGGAGGCGATGGCTCGCCGCACCAGTTCCGCCTGCATGATCCGGCTCTTGCGAATCAACGCTGGGGCATTGATCGATAACTCCTGGTCCGTACGTTCGATGACCAGGGCCTCGAAGGCCTCCTGGGCCGTCTTGTCCACGTACTCATTCACCCACCGCGCCTGCTCTGACAGCCTCAACAAGGCATCGCCCACCTGGGGATTCACCTGCTCGACCAGCATCGGGAGAATCACGTTCCGCAGCCGGTTGCGCAAGGGTTCGTTACTTGTGTTGGTGATATCTTCCCGATAGGGCACCGCATGGGCGTTGTTGAACTCGAGGACGGCCTGGCGATGGTGTGCCAGCAACGGCCGAACGATCTGTATCTCGCTGCCGGAATGCAGCGGGCGAACCCGGGGAATTCCCGCCAACCCGCGAAGACCCGTACCGCGCAGAATGCGCTGCAGAACCGTCTCCACGTTGTCGTCCGCCTGATGCCCCAGCGCGACGTAGCGGGCGCCGGTCTTCTGGCAGACCCGTTCAAAAAACCGGTACCGTTCGTCGCGGGCCGCCTCCTCCACCGAAACCTGCTGCTCTTTGGCGATGCCTGCGGCGTCCACCGTCTCGATCGTGCAGGGCAGCCCGTACCCGTCCGCGGCCGCCTGGACGAAGGCGGCGTCGGCATCGGCCTCGTCGCCACGAAGCCCGTGGTTCAAGTGAGCGATATGCAAGTCAAGATCGAAATCCGGCTGCCCGTCTAGCATGACCAGGGCGTGCAGCAAGCACATCGAGTCTGCCCCACCGGAGACCCCCACGACGATGCAGGCGTCCGCAGGGACGAGTTTGCCCGCAACGATCTCCGCCTCCAATGCCTTGAGCAGGTCTGTATCAGGCATGATTGTCTTCGCCTACCGGCAACGCGCCACACTGACAGCCCGCCTTGATTGTACCACCACACCGCCTTCCTCGCAGCTTCCGTCTTGCCCACCGCCCGCCCCACCATAGAATCATGCGTGGAATCCCCCGTGGAGTACACAACGGGAATTGAGAATGGAGAATTGAGAAGTAGCGGCCGGCGTCCCCGC
>JAUWNF010000342.1 GCA_030612785.1 Phycisphaerales bacterium | reverse complement strand
CGGGGGCATCGAAGAAATACGGGCGGACCTTGAAGCCATCGACTTCGGCCACGTTCAGTCGGGGCAGCGTTCGGAGATCGAGGGCCTCATCCGCCACGGTGGCACTGGGGGAGCCCGGCTCGCCGGAGAGGACCCGAACCGCAGGATAGCAAGGGGCGTCGGTGTGATTCTCCACGACGACCGCCTGGGCGCTGTCGGTCAGAGTGACTACGGCTCCGAGCATGAACGGCGGCATCAACCGATTGAGCGCCGCCACCACGATGGGGTCGAACCATCCGGCGAACCTCGGGTGTTGCAGCGCGTGCAGCGCCTGGATGGTCGGATGGGGCTTCTGTGGCGTACCGAGTAAGTGGTCAAAGGCGTCCGCGACGGCCAGGATGCGCGCGAAAATGTGAATCCTGCCCTCGGCCAACCCTGCGATCGGGGCACCGGGGTCTCGCGGCTTGACCTTGGGAAAGCCTTCCCCGTCGTACCGTTGGTGGTGATGCACGGTCATGTATGCCGCCAACGGCGAAACCTGGCCACGCAGCAGTTTGTACCCGGCCGTGGTGTGCGCACGATAGACCTCATCCTCGCGCTCGGCGTTGAGGATGTGGGTGTCTTGGGCCTCGGTCGGTAGCCGGACCTTGCCCAGATCGTGAACGAACGCTCCCATGCCGAGTTGGCGCACGTCCTCCGCGATATGCGGGCGCATCCTGCGACGCTGATGACGGACATAGCCGGACAGGTGCGTGCCGAGCAGCAGACACGTATAGCAGCAATTGGTCAGATGCCGGACAAGCGCACCACAGTCCCCAGCCATTGTCGCCAGGAGCGGCTGATGCGTGGGATCGTCGAGGATCTCATACAATAGGGCACCGACCTTGTCCTCGAAGCCTGAGCAGTCGATGGTTGCGTCGGTTCGACTGCGGAGTTGATCGACCGACTGAGTAAGGATTTGGCCGAGTTGCTCCTGCTTGGCCACTACCCGCTCGTTGATTTTACTGTCCACCTCCGGTACATCGCCGCACTCGATCCACAGGCTGTGGACTCGCAGGTTGGTGAGGCGCGCGATCGTGCGTTGGTCGAGCGTGTATCCGGTCTGGACGAAGTGCACGCCGCTGCGCGAGTGGCAGATTGGCCGGGCCACGATCATCCCGGGCTTGATCTGTTTTATCGGAACGTTGAGCATCAGTCGCTCTCGGCCGTGGCAATCATTTCGTTGAGCTTACGGAGGGCTTCGGACTCGATTTGGCGGACGCGCTCGCGGGTCAGGCCGATTTTCTTGCCGATGTCCTTGAGGGTCATGGCCTCGCCGTCATCAAACCCAAAGCGCATGCGCAGGATGGTGGCTTCGCGCTCGTCGATCTGGTCCAGCAGCCGCTGCAACATGGTGGATTCGGACTCGGAGAACATGGCCGCGTCGGGCTGGGGCGTCCGCTTGTCGGCGAGCAGCTCGGACAGCGAGAATCCGCTGTCAAACTCGACGGATTGCGTCGGGGAGGTGAAGGCTTTAACGGCTCGGCGAATGATCTGGACCTTGCGTTCGGGGAGATTCATGAACTCGGCGAGTTCGGCAATGGAGGGGTCGCGCCCCTCGTTCTCCACGAACTCATCACGTGCCTGGCGCCACTTGGCGATCATCTCCACCATGTAGGCGGGAATGTGGATCGGCTGAACCCCGTTGATCAAGCTCCGCTTGATCGCCTGCTTGATCCACCAGGAGGCATAGGTGCTGAAGCGCGTACCCTGGGTCGGGTCGTACCCTTCGACGGCGCGGATCAGTCCCAGGTTGCCCTCTTCGATCAGATCACTCAAGGGCATTCCGCTCTTGGTGTACTTCTTGGCGATATTGACCACCAGACGCAGGTTGGCGCGGACCATCTCCTCGCGGGCCTGGACCGCCGCCTGCTCGGCGCGTTCCTTCTCCTCCAGGGAACATTCCCCCGCCCCGAAAACCTCGGCCAACTCCTGGGCGTAGCGAATCTGCTTGGCGAGACGCCTCTCGTCTTCGGCATCGAGCAGCGGCGCCTTATTGATCTGCTTCAGGTATGTTCGTAAGCCGGTATCGATCGCGATGTTGAAGTCTCCATCTGCTCAAGGGTGATATCCCACGCCTGTGTATCGTCGGCGTAGAGACTAGGCTTCACCCCCCGGATTACCGTATTCCGTTTTCGGTCCGGATATCATAGCCCTTCGCACCGGATTCGGCCAATCCCGTGATTCGTTAGCGGAAGGGGGCGGCACCAAGCCGCAGTTACCCAGGTCGGCCACAGATTGCGGCACTGATGTGGTACCCGGATTGTCCGCCTTCGCTACCTCGGGCTATTCTTGTGCGTCAGAGGCGGTGTCGCCCTGGTCACTTTCGTCACCCTCGTCACTTGCCGGGGCCGGGTCTTCCTGCTTGGGCTCTTCGGTCGGTTTGCGGATGTCGGCCATGGTGAGCCCGCACAGGTCGTCCACGCCTTCGAGGCCGCCGCGCAGCGCTGGGGCGTCTTTCTGGGTGCCTCCCTCCTTGGCTTCCTGCTCGGCGGACCATTCCGCCCGCTTCTTCGAAAGCCCAATTTTGCGATCGGCGACGTCCACCCGAAGAATCTTGACCTGGAGCTTCTCGCCGATCTTCACCACCTCATGGGGGTCCTCGACCTTATGGTCGCTTAATTCACTGACGTGCAAAAGCCCCTCCAGATCGGGTTCCAATTCGACAAACACGCCAAAGTTGGTGATCTTGGTGACCGTGCCCTCGACGATCTGACCGGGGATGTAGTTCTCCGGCACCGCATGAAGCCAGGGGTCCTCATGCAACTGCTTGAGACCCAGGGCGATCCGCTGCTTGTCCTCTTCGACCTTGAGAACCACGCACTGGAGGTCCTGCCCCTTCTTGAGGACCTCGGAGGGATGACTGATCTTTTTGGTCCAACTCAGGTCGGAAACGTGGAGCAGGCCGTCGATACCTTCCTCGATCTCCACAAAGGCCCCATAGTTGGTCAGGTTCCGCACGCGCCCGTCGATGCGCGTGTTGGGCGGATACTTCTCGGCGACCTGCGTCCAGGGGTTAACCTCGGTCTGTTTGATACCGAGGGAGATTTCGTGTTTGTCCTTGTTGATGTCCAGGACGACCACGTCGATTTCTTCAGCCACGGTCAGCATTTCAGACGGATGGTTGATGCGCCGCGTCCAACTCATTTCGCTGATGTGGACCAAGCCCTCGACGCCGGGCTCGAGCTTTACGAATGCGCCGTAGTTCATGATGTTGACCACTTCGCCCTTGAGGTTGGCACCCTTGGGGTAGCGGTCCTCGATGGTGTCCCAGGGGTTGGGCTGGAGTTGCTTGAGCCCCAGGGCGCTCTTCTCCTTGTCCCGGTCGATCTTGAGCACTTTGATCTCGACCTCCTGATCGAGTGCGACCGCGTCGGAGGGGTGGTTGATGCGGTCCCAGCTCATGTCGGTGATGTGGAGCAGCCCGTCGATGCCTCCCAGGTCGACGAAAGCGCCGAAGTCCGCGATGTTCTTGACGACACCCTTGCGAACCTGACCCTCCTCGATCTCCTCGAGTAGCTTGATCTTGGCCGTGATGCGGCGCTCTTCGATCAGTCGGCGTCGCGAGATGACAATGTTGCGGCGTTCCTTGTCGATCTTCAGCACCTTGGCCTCGATCTCGCGTCCGATGAACTCGCCGATGTCGCCGGGACGGCGGATGTCCACCTGTGACGCCGGCAGGAACACGGGCACCCCGATGTCTACCAGCAACCCGCCCTTGATCTTACGCATGACGCGCCCGCTGATCTCGTCCCCTTCCGCGGTGGTCTCGACGATGCGCTGCCAGTTGAGCAGGCGGTCGGCCTTGCGCTTCGAGAGTACGATCAAGCCGCTTTCGGAATCGATCGTGTCAAGCCAGACCTCGACCGTATCACCCGTGTCAACAGCACCGGGATCGTCCCACTCGGAGATGGAAACGACGCCCTCGCTCTTCAGCCCGACATCGACGACTACGTCATCACCGGCTCGACCGACGATCCGCCCTTGAAGGATCGTGCCCGGGGTATGTTCGTGTTTGTCCCCGCTGAGCAAGGTGGCCGATATCTGCTCGTCGGAGGCGTTGCCGAACAGCTTCTCCATTTCCCGACTTTCGTCGAGCTCCAGTTCGTTGATAAGGTTGTAATCTACCATGAGGTCCTTCGCATTTCGCCGCCGACGGCCCGAGCCGTCGTAACCACAGCGCCTACCCGCCACGCGCGTCGTGGCTAAGCCGCGTATTCAGTCGCACCGCTCGCCGGAGGCCGGACCGCTTCCAGCCGGATGACGCCGCACGAGCGTAACCCAGCAGTATACTCGATGGTTACGAGCTACGCCAGCGGTGCCCCCGCCCCCAACCATGCTTTACGCCTGCGCCCCAGCCGATATACTTTCTTGCTACTGGGTGGTAGTCTGGTCAAACGAAAAAGCGCACGTAAGGCGCACAGAAAAACCAGGGGCGCCATAAGTCCTTGTCAAATAAGGCGCCGGAGTGGCGGAATTGGCAGACGCGCGGGATTCAAAATCCCGTCCTGGCAACAGGGTGAGGGTTCGAGTCCCTCCTCCGGCATTCGTGACATCAGACCGGCGAGATCATTCATGGCACTGCCCGTCTTCTTCGCCCTCGCCCTGC
>JAUWNF010000193.1 GCA_030612785.1 Phycisphaerales bacterium | reverse complement strand
ACCGGCGTGGTACCGGCGAACACCGGCCGGATCACCCTGGAGGTCGAACGGGCTGTCGGGGGCGGTTTTGCCGGACAGGTCTACCGGGTCAAGCTGCTGGACCTCCAGGCGAAAGACGGTCCGATTACGGGACTGACCGCCGGGCGACACTACGCGGTCAAGATTCTCAAGCCGCCCTCGGGGTTTGCGTGCACCTTTCGGGACTTCTTGTACTTCCTGGCCTATCAGGGCCGGTTCAGTGCCCAGGTCAATCCCGCTTCCGTGCGTGTGGGCGTTCTCTGGCAGAAGCTGATCCGTCGGGCCGCCGCGCTCCGATTCGGTGACGAGGAGGCCGTGTGCGACACTTACGCGACGTTCTACGACGAAACCCTGCACAGCTTCGGTGAGATCAACGAGTGGATCGACGGACGTATCTGGAAGTTCGAGGTGGACGATCGGCTGCTTGAGCGGTGGGATTTCCGCGGCCGACCGCCGGAGGACCACAATTGCCCGGAGTACGTGCACAAAAAGCTGTTCATGCGCGACCTGGTCGCCCTGCTGCACGAGATGGGTGCGCCGGAACTGGCTCGCCAGTACGAATGGTGGACGTGCAAGAGCCAGCCCAACGCTCTCAAGCGGCTCAACGCCGACAATTCACCCTCCGCGGGGTTGACCGCGGTCGACTTCCGCGCCGGGCTCGCACTGCTGCCCTTCCTGCCGATGAGCCCGGTCGATGTCCGGCTCATCCTGCGCGGACTGTTTCACGGAAGGCTGGTGCAGTTCGACCGCAGCGACCTGGCCAGGTTCCGCCGGTTCATCGAAGGGCGCCGTGACGACTTCGCCGACCTCGAGCCGGCCATCGAGGAATTACAGGAGCAGGAATCGATTCATCGAACGTCGCTGCCGGACGTTACCCACCATCACCTTCACCTGCTTACCGACGCCCGGCTGCGTGAGTCCATCAAGGAAGGCGCGGTCACCGCCTGGGAAAACCTGGGCCGGTTGGACGACGCGCACGCGGCGCGACTGCGGAAGAGTCGCGGGCTGTTCCCCCTGCTGTTCATCGTGTCATTGGTCCCGCTGCTCGGGCGCGTGGTGGTCAAGACATGGGGCCACGCCCGGGCCCGCGAGCACGTCAAGCGCTGCCTGACCAGCTTCGGTTACCTCTGGCGGGCCATGCGCGGGTCGCGGATCGAAACGCTTATCGTGTGGCATCGTCAGGGACGCACTTGCGACGCGCGGGCGCTCAAGCTGGTGCATCGCCCGGTGCGCTATTGGCTCCAGCGCCTCTCCGTCGGGCTCTTGCCACCGACCTGGCATCGCGCCCTGATGGAACCTTCCTACGCCTGGTCGCGCATTCGTGAGACCGTCGACTTCGTCCTGCGCTTCCTTCGCATGCCGACCTTTCGGGAGGAATGGCTGCTCGAACAGGTACGGATGGGGCGCGAAGAGGGCATGCTCACCGAAGCCGAAGCCGACAGGATCACCCACCAAGTCAAGGACCCCTACATCCAGAAGTACCTTCGCTGCCTGGCCGTCCATATCTGCACCGTGCCGGTCACCCAGATCGCGATGGTGTTGGCCGGAGCGGCGGTGGTCGCCTACTGCCTGGTCTATCGGCAGTTGAGTTGGGTCGAGAGCATGGGCTACGGGACCGCCACGGCCGCCGCGATTCAACTGATGCCCATTTCCCCAGGTTCGATTACCCGTGGCGTGTTCGTGCTGTATCTGATGATCCGGGAGCGTGACGTCCGCAACTACTACATCGCCGCGCCGGTTTCGTTCCTGCACGTGGTCGGGTATCTGGCGTTTCCCTTGCAGATGGTGGCGCACGATCCGGCCCTGGCCCGGTTCATGGCCGGTCGCTGGGCCAAGAGCCTGGCACGCGTGGTTCCGGTGTTCGGCGAGAGCGGGGGACTCCTCGAACACGTAGTCTTCGATCTGTTCTTCAATCTACCCCTGTCGATCAAGCGGGGGTTCAAGGCCCGTCCGTTGCGCTGGTCAATCGGGACCGCCATCGTCACGGTTGCCTTGGTGGTCGTCGCCTACCTGGGCATCGCCCACGCCTGGGAATGGCACCAGCCGGACCACGTCTGCCGGCAACTGTATGGCGATTGAGTTCGGGTGGTCACTCGACTTTGGCAACCACGATGGTGATGTCGTCGGTCTGCGGGGCCAATCCGACGAAGCGGCGCACGTCCCAGAGCAGTTGCTTGGCCAGGGTGACGGCGTCAAGCTCGGCATGCCTTCGCACCGACTCGATCAGGCGTTCGCTCCCAAAGGCCTGGTCGTTGAAATCGAGCGCCTCGGTCACCCCGTCGGTGTAGGCGACCAGAATATCTCCCGGCCGCAGATCGACCATCCCGCGGGAAAACACCGCCTTCGCGGATACGCCGATCACCATCCCTCCGGTGGTTAGTTCCAGGAGGCGCTGCCCGCGGAAAAGCAAGCCGGGTTCGTGGCCGGCGTTGCAGTAGGTCAGGTGTTTGCCATTGTGGGAGAAGACCCCATAGAACAGCGTGGCGAACTCGCTGCTCAGAGTATCGCGGTACATGTGCGCGTTCACCAGGGCCACAATCTCGTCGAGGTTGTAGATGCTGTGGGCGTGGGCGCGCAAGGCGGCGCGGACCGATGCCATCATCAATGCGGCTGACATTCCCTTGCCCACCACGTCCGCCACGCAGAAGCCCAGGCTGCCCCCAGGCAAGTCAATGAAATCGAAAAAATCGCCACCGACGTTGAACGCGGGGTTGTAGACCCCTCCGAAGGTGATGTTGGCGTGGACTCGATGTTCGCCGGGAATCATCCGCCGCTGGATGGCTGCCGCGTTGCGCAGGTGGCGTTGACGGCGTTCGGCACTGAGGCGATCCTCGTGCAGGCGGTAGATCAGAATGGCGGCGGCTACCTGGGATCCGATGGAGCGCATCAGGGCTCGTTGAAAACCACTGAACTCGTATTCGCGTCCGGTGTACACGCGGATGACACCGATGGTCTTGCCGCGGTAGGTCATGGGCACGCAGAGACCACTGACCAGACCTTCGGCCCGGGCCTGGCGCGGGTAGCGCGTGCCCGGGTCGTTGGGAACGTCGCGGATGTAAACAGTCTCGCCGGCGAAGGCGGCGCCGTCGATGGGGTTTTCGCCGAGCAACACGGGGCCTTTGTCGAGGTAGGCCTGCGAGAGGTTGTAGCCCGCTACAATACGCAGTTCCCCGGTCTCCTCGGCGAGCAGCCGGACGCTGCAGGCTTTGACCTCTATAACGCGACAGATTCGTTCGGCGGTGGCGGTGAGGGTTTCCTCGAGGTCTTCAGTCCCCGCGAACATGGCCATCAGATCGTGGACGGCCTCGAGTTCGCGGACGCGCCGGGTCATGTGCGCGTGTTGCCGGCAGATCGTCGCCAGCCGGTCGGCCATCAGGTGCAGGAACCGGAGGACGCTGTCGCGACGGTCGTCGCCGGCTGCTAAACCCATCTTCTCCGCGGCGCGTACCAGTCGTTCTTCATCGATGCCGTGCTGCCGGCTGAGTTGCCGGAGCCGAGCGCGGTCGGCGTTCGCGCTCGAGCAGTCGCCCAGAACGATGGTGGCGATGTGCCGGCCGGCAAGTTGTACGGGCGCGACATACTGGGCGATGCCTGCAGGGCACTGTTGGTCACATCGGCAGGTGGGCTCGGTGGTGTCCTGCGCGGTCGCCCCGACCGCTCGGGCGAGGTTGCGCGCCTGGCGACTCACGCTTTCGCGGCAGTCCGCAAACCCACTTGGCGAAGCAGTAAGCAGACGGCAGAACTCGGTCGTGCATGAGGGGCGGGTAAGCGGCTCTCCGGCCGGGTCACAAATCCAGAGTGTCACTTGGCCGAGAGCGGCGAAGGTATCCTGCATGCGCTGAAGCTCGTCCACCCCCAGCGCGGACACCAACTCGGCACTCGCGTCAGGTTCGTGCCGGACGGTCGATTCGTTAGAGCTGGTGGTGTCGGTTGGTTGCATCTCTCGATTACCTGCGGGCAGCATCAACCTTATACGTTACAACTCAGCAAATATATCAGTCACGGGCCGCGATCGTAAGAAGCTGTCGATTTATTCTGTAGCGTCGCCCCTTGTGGGCGGCGCACCGTCAGAAGGGGGCGTCTTCGTGATAGGTTTGCGGGGGCGCCGGCTCGGACTCATACGACCGATTCCGGAAGGTGGTCAACCGGCTGTCGAAGACCAGCTCTACGTTGTCCGTGGGGCCGTTGCGTTGCTTGGCGATGTTCAGTTCCGCCAACCCCTTCACCGTGGGGTCGTCGCGTTTGTAATACTCCTCGCGGTGCAGCAGGAGCACCACGTCGGCATCTTGCTCGATGGCCCCCGACTCGCGCAAGTCGCTCATCCGCGGACGGTGCCCTTCGCGACCTTCCGGCGAACGGTTGAGTTGGGACATGGCGATGACCGGAATATTGAGTTCCCGGCCCAAGGCCTTGAGCCCACGGCTGATGGCGGCGATCTCCTGCTGGCGGCTCTCGGACTGCGCCGGCGCGGACATCAGTTGCAGATAATCGGCGAACACCGCCTGGATGTTGTGCTGCTGGACGAGGCGGCGGGTCTTGGCACGCAGTTCGAGGATGCTTATCCCCGGCGTGTCGTCGATGTAGAGCGGGACCTCGGCCAATTCCTCGCACACGAAACTCAACTGCTGCTTTTCCTCCTCTGACACCATCCCGCGCCGAAACTTGTGGGAATCGATCCGTCCCCGGCTGCACAATACCCGCTGGGCGAGTTGCAGCCGGCTCATCTCCAGCGAGAAAAAGGCCACCGGTCGCTTATCGACGATGGCCATGTACTCGGCGATGTTCAAACCCAGCGCGGTCTTGCCCATTGAGGGGCGTCCGGCAATGATGATGAAGTCGCCCAACTGGAGACCGCTGGTCAGATCGTCCAGCTTGGTGAACCCCGTGGACAGACCCGTCAGATAGCTACCTTCTCCCGGCCGGATCTTCTCGTAGATTTCCTGGAGCATGTCGCGCAGGATGGAAGCGTGCCCACTAACGCGGCGCTGGGTGACCTGAAACAAGCGTTGCTCCGCCTCGTCCAGCAGCCTGGCGGCCTCCTCGTTTTCGGCGAAGGCGGATTCGGTAATCTCTCCCGCGCAACGGATCAGATCGCGCAGCAGACCCTTATCACGCACGATGCGGGCGTAGTACTCCGCGTTAAGTGAACTGGGCACGCTCTCCGCAAGTCGCACGATGTAGGCAATGTTGCCGACTTGTTCCAGCAGGTTCCGGCGCTTCAACTCGTCCTTGACGACGACCAGATCGATCGGCTGATTCTTGTCGTACAGATCGACGAGAACCTCGTACAACAAGCAGTGTTCCGGGTGATAGAACCACTCCGCCTCCTGGCGCCCGATGATCGGCAAGACGGCGCCGATGGCGTCACGACTGAGCATCATCGAGCCCAGCAGGCTCCTCTCCGCATCGATGTCGTGCGGCGGAAGACGGACGGTTTCCGTCTCGCTCTGCAGGCTAGGTGTCGCCAGTGTTGTCATCGGTGGCGGTCTCCACGCCTTCCTCGTCTTCGGCTTCGTCGCCGGTGGTCCCGGAACGTACCACCCAGACCTTCACCTTGGTCGTGATTTCCTCGGCCAGGATTACGTCCACCAGCACGTTGTCCAGATGACGAATCGGGCTGCGCAAGTCGACCTGCGCCGAGTCGACTTCGTGTCCTTCCTCGCGCAAAGCCTCGGCGATCTCGCGGGGGCCAACCGAGCCGTACAATACGCCTTCCTCGTTGGCCGGCGCGGCAATGGTCACTTCGACGTCCGCCAGCTTTTCGGCCTTGGCTTGCAGCGCCTCACGGGCCAGACGGCGCCGTTCCTCCGCCTTGGCACGCTCGTCCGCCAGGGCACGCATATTCACCTCGGTCGGCTGCGTCGCCAGCCGCTTGGGTAAGAGATAATTGCGGGCATAACCGGCGGCGACCTCGACCACGTCACCGACGATGCCCAGCCTGGCTACATCTTTCATTAGGAGAAGCTTCATGATTCGACCTCAAGCGATTTTACTCAAACCAGGGTCGCCAGCGGCGGCGATGATAACCGATTCGCCAGTGCGGGCGACAACAAAAACCGGGATCTTCCGCGGCGGCGCGCCTGCTCCGGCGGGCATCGCGACCGCCAACATTGCCCGACACGATCACAACCCGTTGCCACTGCACGGGATGAGGGCCGCCGTGCCTCTATGACAACACCGCCCGGGCGCCGGGTTTCACAGCGGTGAATCTTCTGCTCAGAACGGAACGGCCGAGCCGGCACCCGGAGGCTCATTCTCGTACGCACCGGCAGGGGGCTCCTCCGGAGCAGGGGGCATCGCCGGGGCACCGACCGGTTGTGACTGCGGCGCGGCGCCGGCTCCTCTCGTTCCAGCCGGCGATCCGAGGAACTGAAAGTTCTCGACCACCACGTCCAGCTTGCTGCGTTTCTGCCCGTCCTGACCAGTCCATTGACCGAAATTCAGGCGCCCTTCGATCAGCAGCGGGCGCCCTTTGCTCATATACTGGTTAATAACTTCACCCTGCCGCCCAAACGCGGTGCAGTCCACAAAACAGGTCTCCTCCCGCTTCTCGTTCGTTTGGCGG
>JAUWNF010000586.1 GCA_030612785.1 Phycisphaerales bacterium | reverse complement strand
ACGGGGCACGTCGGATCGCACCATACGGTTCCGCGATTTGCGCGGGCTCCTGAAGACCCTGGGCTTCGATGAACGGGTTCGGGGCGATCACCACATTTTTGCGCGAGAAGGAGTCGCGGAGATCATAAACTTGCAGCCCAAAGGCGCATGGTCGAAACCTTACCAGGTCAAACAGGTGCGGGAGTTGATTCTCAGGTATCGTTTAGGGGATGTGCTGTGAAATACGAGGTCATCCTTTACTGGTCAGAGGAAGACGACGCTTTTATCGCGGAGGTTCCGGAACTCCCCGGCTGTATGGCGGATGGGCATTCCTACCGCGAGGCGTTGCGCGCTGTAGAGCGGATCGCCAAGGAATGGATCGCCACAGCGAAGGAGTTGGGGCGCCCCATCCCCCAGCCACGCGGAAAACTGCACTATGCCTGATTCGGGCAAGAGCTCACGGCGGAGGCTATTGAACACCCTGGGGGAGAGAAAACGGGACACAGCTTTTTCTCTCTCCCTCGCGCTGCTGGTGCTGATCGGGCTTCCCGGCCCGGGGGCACCGGTTGCTCGAGCCGCCGAAGAGTTGGACGAGCTAGTCACACACTACTTCGAAAGCGAAGATGCCTCAGCGCGGACTCGTCTTCTGAACACCATTGTGAACCACGCGGAGGTCGATGTCGCCCGCGTCGCCGAAGCGGTGCGGCGCGTCGAGGTTTGGGACCCGGCGGCCCCCGGGGTGAAGGCGTTTGACGTCGAGTTCGGCAAAGGACTGCGGACGCGCGTACGGGTCCGCGTGCCCGAGTCTTACGACCCGGCCAAGCGCTACCCCCTGATCTTCGCTTTGCACGGTCAGGGGCAAAGCGCGCTCGGCTGCCTACAATACCTGGAGCATGTCTTGGGTGACGACGTGGAGAACTTCATCATCGCCGCCCCCCAGGATTACCAGGGGGTCTGGTTCCTCGTCACCCAGGCCCAATCCGCCGAACCCGTCGCGATACTCGACGGCTTGCGTCGCCGCTATCACCTCGATACCGATCGTGTTTACGTGACCGGTTATTCTCTGGGTGGGCACGGCTCGTTTATGACCGCCGTGCTCTACACGGACTGGTTCGCGTCCGCCGTTCCTCTGGCGGGGACGTACACTACCCCGAACACGCCGGAAACCAAGCCTACGCTGCTGCCGAACCTGGCGGATTTCCCCATGTTGCTGGTCTGGGGCGAGCACGACACGGTCGATCAGCAGCGGCGGGCCGCGGGCAGAGAGGGCATCGCCGAGCTGAATCGCACGTTGAGGACGGAACTACCGGAGTTGGGCGTGGACCGTGTGGAATTCATTGAACTCGAAGGTCGAGGTCACCACGATGTCATTCCCCCACGCGAGCGGTTCACACACTACCTCCAACTGCGCCGGGACAACAACCGCAAAGCGGTTGCGCACTGGTTTCGCTTCCCCAGCCAAGGGCGCATAGGCTGGCTACGGCAGACGAAATTCGCGGGCGAATCTTGGGAGGGACGAATCGTGGTGCGTGTGCGCCCCGGCGCGGACCTGCATGAATACGCCCGGCGCGCCGTGCGACGTAAGCTGGGGCTGCTCGAGGGCACCATCGAAGGCCAGACTATTCGCGTCCGCCTCCAGCACACCCAGGAGGCGGAAATCCTCCTGCACGACGGACTGATCGATCTGACCGAGCCGATTACGGTGTACCGCGGCAGGAAGATCGTTTTCCAAAGCCTGGTGCAGCCGAGGGTATCCACCTTGCTCGAACTGGCGTACGCCGACTGGGAGTTTCAACGGTTGCCCTGCGTGCGAATTGTCGTGCCCGGGCGGGGCAAGGCCCGGCAGGAATGAGGGGGAAGGTACACGGGGACGAAGGGACCCAGGACCGGAGCCCCGAGCGCAAGAGGCTGTCGCTCTACCCTGTAGCGTCGCCCCTTGCGTTCGGCGCAGCCTCGTCTATCGTCACCCATAAGGGGTGACGCGGTAGTGTTACGGAGTCGCGACGATGCGGTTGGCCTACCAGGCCGGTCGATTGGTGGCGTTCTGCATAGGGCAGGGTATGGGCGCGGAACGTGTGTTCGCACTGCGTAACGTGCCCCGCACCGGTCCGGTTCTGCTGGCGGCCAATCACCAAAGCTTCCTGGACCCCATGCTGCTGACGTATGCTCTGCCGCGGGAGTGCCACTACATGGCCCGCGATACGCTCTTTCGGAACAAGTACTTCGGTCGGCTGATCCGCTTGGTGAATGCGTTTCCCATCAAGCGCGGCACGGCGGACCTGACCGGGATGAAGGAGGCCCTGCGCCGCTTGAAATCCGGCGCGCTGGTGCTGACCTTCCCGGAAGGCACGCGCTCGACGGACGGGCGGGTCCACCCCTTTCACCCCGGGCTATTCTCGCTGATCCGCAGAGCCGGTGCTCCGGTGGTGCCCGCGGCGGTCGAAGGCGCCTTCGATATCTGGCCGAGGAGCAGCAAGCTGCCCCGGCCGGCGCGGGTCTGGGTTGAATATGGCTTGCCCATACCGGGCGCCGCGCTCGCGTGCCTCGATGCCCGGCAGGCGGCCGGCGAGTTGACCGCGCGAGTCCGCACACTTCATAACCCCCTCCGTCGGCGGATCGGTCGAGCGCCGTTTCAGTACGACGATCATTAGCTCACAGGTTTCCTCACGCCGAGGCGGCGCGGGCGTGAGGAGACGGTTTGCCGTTGGCGACCCAGGCGCGCATCCGGCCGAGTTCGCGGCTCCAGGTGCCCGCCGTCCGGCGCCGCAGGAAGAGTTCGTACAGCACGTCCAGCAGTTCC
>JAUWNF010000175.1 GCA_030612785.1 Phycisphaerales bacterium | reverse complement strand
GCTGTCCGGGGGCGTAGCCCAGGTCAACGTCGGGGCCGCTACGGAAACCGAGCTGAAAGAGAAGAAGGCCCGCCTCGCGGCCGCGTTGCCCGCGCCCCGGGCGGCCCTCGAAGCGGGCATTGTCCCCGGCGGAGGGGTGGCGTTGGTCCGCTGCCTCGAGGCGGTGGAACGGATCCGGGCCAAGGGGGATGAGAAGACCGGCGTGCGGATCGTCCGCGATTCGCTGGCCGCCCCGCTTCGCCAGATCGCAAGCAACGCCGGCGCCGAGCCCGGCATGGTGTTGCACACCGTCCTGGGCAAAGCCGGAGCCTTCGGGTTCAACGCCGACCGGGACGAGTACGTGGATATGCTCGAGGCCGGCATCCTCGACCCGACCAAGGTGGTCCGCTGTGCCTTGGAAAACGGCAGCAGCGTCGCCCGCATCCTGCTGAGCACCGACTGCATCGTCACCTCCAAGCCGGAGAAAGAGGACGAGGGCGGTCCCGGCATGGGCGAGGACATGGACATGATGTAGCGGCAGCCCGGTTGCGTGGCGCGGAGCAATGGCTGTGGAGCAGTTGGAGCGAGAGTAGGCAGTGGAAGGCGGCCTGAAACGCAAGTTTTGGAGAGCGGCAGGGCAACGGTTTACGGACGCGGAGTCGCTGCTTCGCGAGCGTAGGTACATCGGCGCAGTCTACCTGACGGGGTATGCTATAGAGTGTTCCTTGAAGGCGCTGATTCTTGCGTGCACGCCGATACGAGAACAGACGACGCTGGTAAAAGGCGACTTCCTTCGTAGGGGTCATAGCTTTGAACATCTCAAGGAGTTGCTCAAACAGAGGAACCAGCACATGCCACAGGCGGTGTACGAGGCGTTCAGCGGGGTGAACTGGTGGTCCAGGAACTTGCGCTGTGAAGTGGGTTTGGGGTCAGTTCGACGGGCTTGGGACCACCTGGAGGCGGCCAAGCAGATTATGGACTGGGTGGAGAACCGCCTATGATCGCAAAAGGGAACGGCAAGCAGCGAACAGACGAGACCCGAGCAATCGAGCAACTCCTACGCCGCAGGTTCGTGGGGGTTGAGGCGTATCGCTACAACTCCGCCTCGATTCGCGTCCGCGTTATCGACGAACAGTTCAGAGGCAAGAGCGAGGTCGAGCGCGAGCAGTTGGTGCTGCCTTTGATCCATGAGCTCCCCGAAGAAACGCGGGACGACATTACGATGCTGCTCATGCTGACCGACGGCGAGAACGCCGATTCAGTTTCGTCGATGAACCTGGTGAATCTGGAGTTTGATCACCGCAGCCGCTCCATGCTTTAGGCGTGAGCGAGGAGTGGGGACGGTATTGTGGAGTAACTGGCGCCGACGGCGCCCCAATGGAGGATAATAAATGGCAACTGCGACAGCGAAGAAGATCAGAATGCGACCGTTGGACGACCGGGTGGTGCTCGAACCCTGCAACCCGGAGGGAGTGACCGCCGGCGGGATCGTGCTGCCCGATTCGGCCCAGGAGAAGCCGCAGCGCGGCACGATCGTGGCGACCGGTCCGGGCAAGCTGCTGGACAGCGGCGAGCGCGGCACACTGGACGTAAAGGTCGGCGACGAGGTGTTCTACGGTAAGTACGCCGGCACCGACGTCGAAATCAGCGGGCGCGAGTACGTGATCCTTCGTGAGAGCGACATTCTGGCAGTGGTCGCCAAGTAGGGAGACCTGGCGATAAGTCGCCAGGGTCTCCGAAGTGCAAGCGGTCCGCGAGAACGCGGCCGACGACGAACAGGAGCAAGTAATGGCCAAGCAAATGATGTTCACCCAGGACGCCCGCCAGGAAATCCTGGAAGGGCTTAGCAAGCTGGCGGCCACCGTGAAGGTGACCATGGGGCCCACCGGCCGCAACGTGATTCTGCAAAAATCTTTCGGGCTCCCGCGAGTCACCAAGGACGGTGTGACCGTCAGCAAGGAGATCGAGCTGCCCGGGCCTTTCCAAAACATGGGCGCCAAACTGGTCAACGAAGTCGCCTCCAAAACCTCCGACAAGGTCGGCGATGGAACCACCACGGCGACGATCCTGACCGAGGCGATTTACCGTGAAGGGCTCAAGAACGTGACCGCCGGGGCCAACCCTATGGCCCTCAAGCGCGGGATCGACAAGGCGGTGGCGGCGGCGGTCAAGAGCATCGCCGAGCAGTCCACCAAAGTGAAGTCCAACGCCGATCTGGCCAACATCGCGACCATCGCTTCCAACGGCGATGCGGAGGTCGGCAAGATTCTCGCCGACGCCCTGGACGCCGTGGGCAAGGAAGGTGTGGTCGAGGTCGAGGAAGGCAAGAGCCTGGAGACCGAAAAGGAAGTCGTGGAGGGCATGCAGTTCGACAAAGGCTTCATCTCCCCCTACTTCATGACCGATCCCGGTTCGCTGGAGTGCGTGCTGGAGGACGCCCAAATCCTCATCTACGAAAAGAAGATCTCCAATCTGCGCGACTTCGTCCCGCTGCTGGAGAGTGTCGCCACCTCGGGCAAGCCGCTGTTGGTGATCGCCGAGGATCTCGAGGGCGAGGCCCTGGCCGCCCTGGTCGTCAACAAGCTCCGTGGTGTCTTGCAGTGCGCCGCGGTGAAGGCCCCGGGCTTCGGTGATCGCCGTAAGGCCATGCTGGGCGACATCGCCGCCCTGACCGGCGGCAAGCTCATCAGCGAGGACCTGGGCATCAAGCTGGAAAACGTGACCGCCGCCGACCTGGGCAAGGTTAGGAAAATCGTCATCGATAAGGATACCACGACGATCATTCAGGGCGCGGGTAAGAAGGCGGACATCAAGGCCCGGTGCGATCAGCTTCGCAACCAGATCGACAAGAGCACCAGCGATTACGACCGCGAGAAGTTGCAGGAGCGGCTGGCCAAGCTGACCGGCGGGGTGGCGGTGATCCGCGTGGGCGGGGCCACCGAGATCGAGGTGAAGGAGCGCAAGGACCTGGTGGACGATGCGTTCCACGCCACCAAGGCAGCCGCCGAAGAGGGGATCGTTCCCGGCGGAGGCGTAACCTTCCTGCGGGCCATGGGGTCAGTGGAGAAGGCCCGGGGCAACGTTGCCGGTGAGGAGAAAATCGGTTTTGACATTGTGCTCAAGGCCCTGCGGGCGCCGGCCCGCCAGATCGCCGTCAACTCCGGTGCCGAAGGCGAAGTCATCGTGGCGCAGATTCTGGAGAAGACCGGCGCGTACGGCTATGACGCCCGCAAAGGCGAGTTCGTGGACCTGGTCAAGGCCGGCATCGTCGATCCGGCGAAGGTGGCTCGCATTGCCCTGGAGGGTGCTGCCAGCGTTGCCGGGCTGATGTTGACCACCGAGGTCCTGGTGACCGATCTGAAGGACGAAGATAAGGACAAGCCAATCGCCCACGCGGTCCGATAGTCTCCAAAGGCCACAGCGTAAAGGGGCGGACGGGTTAGTCCGCCCCTTCTGTGCGACGTGCTGCCGGGGAACGGCTCGTGTTTTGTTTTGAAGCCGCCTCAAGGGTCCGGTGCGAGCCATGATGTCCACGGGGAAGCGAGACTACTACCAGGTGCTGGGGGTCAGCCGCGACGCTGGCGCAGAAGACATTAAGCGCTCCTATCGCCAATGCGCCCTGAAGTACCATCCGGACCGCAATCGCGACGACCCCGAGGCGGAGGAGAAGTTCAAAGAGGCCGCCGAAGCCTACGAGGTGCTCAGCGATCCGCAGAAGCGTCAGCGCTACGACCAGTTCGGCCACGCCGGACTCTCCGGCGCGGGCATGCACGACTTCACGCACATGGGCTTCGAGGACATCTTCTCGATGTTCACGGACATTTTCGGCGGTGGCGGCGGGCGGAGTCGGCGGCGCGGGGCGGACTTCCAGATCGAGATCGGTCTGACCCTGGCCGAGGTGGCCACCGGCGTGGAACGTACCTTGGAGTTCGAGCGTCTGGACTACTGCGAGACCTGTAGCGGGAGCGGCGCCGCCCCGGGTTCGGAGCGGCGCGGCTGCTCGACGTGCGGGGGTTATGGACAGGTCGAGCAGCAGGCCGGCGGGTTCGGCGCCCTGTTCGGCCGCATGGTCACCACCTGCCCCACGTGCCAAGGTCAGGGAACCCTTATCGTCACTCCGTGCAAGCGGTGCAAAGGGCGCGGGCTCTATCCCCGGGGGCGGGTCATCAACGTCAAGATCCCGGCGGGGATTCATCACGGACAGGCCATCCGCGTCCGTGGCGAAGGCGAACCGGGCGCGCAGGGTGGACCGCGCGGCGACGTGCACTGCTATGTATCGATCCAACAACACCCCTTCTTCGAGCGGCACAACAACGACCTGGTTTGCCGTATGCCGATCAGCTTCACGCAGGCCGCCTTGGGGGCCAAAGTCGAAGTGCCCACGCTCGACGGACGGGCCGAACTGACGATCCCGCAGGGCACGCAGAGCGGGAAGGTCTTCCGGCTGGCGAGGCTGGGCCTGCCCGACCTCCGCACCGGCCGGCGCGGCGACGAGTTGGTCCAGGTGAACGTCGAGGTTCCCACCCGGGTCAGCAAAGAGCAGGAAGAGTTGCTGCGCCGACTCGCCGAAACGGAGGACGCGTCGGTGCTCCCAGAGTCCGGGGGGTTCTTTGAGAAGCTGAAAACCTATTTCACCGGGAATGGTGACCCGACGAGGTGACCTTCCGGCGGGATCGAAATATGCGCAAGCACAAGAGCAAAATCGAAGTTGCCACCCCGGAGGAGGTGGTGGAGTACGCCCCGGACGCGCCCACGCCGGAACCGGAGGGGCCCGCGACGGAACCGGGGAAATCTCCGGACCAGGCGGAGGAACCGCCTAAGGATGAGCTGACCACGCTGCGCGAGCAGTTCGCCGAAGTGCAGGACAAGTTCCTGCGGGCGAAGGCGGAGGTTCAAAACATCGCCCGGCGGGCGCAACAGGAGCAGGCCGACGCGGTCCGCTACGGCAATGCCGAACTGCTCAAAGCCTTGTTACCAGTGGTGGACGATTTCGAGCGGACACTGGCGGCGGCCGCGGATGCCGATCAGGCACAGCCGGTGATCGACGGTGTGAAGCTGGTCTACGAGAAATTGATGAAACTGCTGAAGGACCATTCGGTCGAAGCGATCGAGGCGGTCGGACAGCCGTTCGACCCTACCGAGCACGCCGCGATCATGCAACAACCGTCCGACCAGCACGAGCCCGGAACCGTGATCCAGGAGGCCCAACGGGGCTATCGCTACCGAGACCGGGTCTTGCGACCGACCCAGGTTATCGTTGCCAAGACGCCCGAAGAAGAAGGATGCTGAGTGCTGATGCAAGCATTGAGGAGAACTGGATTCATGCCAACCTACGAGTACGAATGTACCAAATGCGGCAGCGTTATTGAGGTGTTCCAGGGTATTACCGAGAAACCCCTGCGCAAGGCGGACTGCGAAGTTTGCGGAGAGCGGACGCCCGTGCGCCGGTTGATCGGTGCCGGCGCCGGCATCGTCTTCAAAGGCACCGGCTTCTACGCCACCGATTACCGCAGCGACGCCTACAAGAAAGCGGCCAAAGCCGATAGGCCGGACACCGAGGGCAAGAGCGATACCGGAGAGTCGTCAAAACCCTCGGCCTCGAAGAGCGAGAAGTCCAAGGCGGCTAAAGCGGCTGCGGAATAGACCCGCGGCCCGCGGGAAACACGTCGTATGCTCACCTACCGATGCCCCACCTGCGGCAAAACCGTCCGCGTACAGGCCAAGGAGGACGCGCCCAATCGGCCGTTCTGCTCGCGTCGCTGCCGGATGATCGATCTGCACAAGTGGTTCGAAGGGGAGTATCGAATCAGCGAACCGCTTGAGATCCCCGTGAACGCTGAAGAGGAGCAGGTACGGGATCGGCTCGATTGAGTCGGTCGTCCAAGGTCCAAGGTCCAAGGTCAATCGTCAATCCGCAATCGGAAGGGCTGACCCGTTGCCGGGTGGGTGGCGGACACTATAATGTACTCCGATAGGCCCCAACGGCGCGGTATGGGTCTAGGCGCCATCCGTGTTTGACCACCGGGACCTCAGATCACTGTTCGGGTTGGCTGAGAACGTGCTGGCGACCGTGCGAGGCGCGGGGCGGCTTCTTTCAAGGAGAAACCCATGGCAGAGGAACCTCATACCGGCATCACCCATTGGCCGGGGGTGCGCGACTGGCTACGCATTTTTGGTGCCGCGAAGATGGCGCTTCATCCGGCGAAGTTGGGCTTGGCTCTGGCCGCTTTGATACTCACCTTCTTATGTGGCACGGTCTTGGATTTCGTGTGGACGGGCAGCGGGCAGGGCGTCGAAGCTGGGGCCCTTGAAGAATTCATCGGCCGCGAAGCGGCGGCGCCCGGAGAACTGGCCCACGTGCTGGAATCGTGGGGTGCTCTGAGGGAGGCGCGCGCGCTGGAATCCGGCGGCGCTGCGCATTCGAGCGCCGAGGCCAACTTCGGCGTCTTCGAGCTTTGGCGCGGCCATACCCTGGCCTACACGCAGTGTGCGCTGCGTGCCGCCGTGCCGTTCCACTCCCAGGGCTGTGGATCCGTTTGGGCCTCGGCGGGCATGATATGCCGGGGGACCCGCTGGATGGTGTCCGAGCATTTCTTCTTCGCGCTGCTGTTCCTGCTGGGTACGCTGGCCATCTGGTCGCTGTTCGGCGCTGCGATTTGTCGGGTCGCCGCGGTGGAGTTCGCCCGTGAGGACAAGCCCGGGGTGGGTGACGCGCTGCGCTTTTCCCGGGACAAGTTCTTTTCCGGGTTCTTCATCACGCCGTTATTGCCCCTCGGAGTCATGCTGGGAATCGGGCTGGTAATGGCTATCGGCGGGCTTTTCCTGTGCATTCCTTACCTCGATTGTTTGGTGGTGCTGGCTTTTCCGCTGGCGTTGGTGGGG